>DATARB010000340.1:0-4516 GCA_036264375.1 Pseudolabrys sp. | reverse complement strand
CAGCGTCTCGATGCCGGTCTGGATGAGGAACGCATTGAACGGCGACAGCGCCGGCCCAAGATCGCGCAGGCCGAGCACGCGGCAGGCGATGGCGAAGGCGAAGTTGCCGAAAGTCTCGTGCAGCACCATGCCGGAATATTCGGGCCGCGGCTCCGACAGCATCGGATAGCGCCCGCCGCGCGACCAGTTGAAGGTGCCGGCGTCGACGATCAGGCCGCCGATGGAATTGCCGTGGCCGCCGAGGAACTTGGTGAGCGAGTGCACGACGATGTCGGCGCCGTAGTCGATCGGCTTGCACAAATAGGGCGTTGCCAGCGTGTTGTCGACGATCAGCGGCACGCCCGCTTTGCGCGCGATGTTCGCCACCGCTTCGATGTCGGTGATGACGCCGCCGGGATTGGCGATCGACTCGATGAAGATCGCCTTGGTCTTCTCGGTGACCGATTTCTCGAACGAGGGCATGTCGTCCGGATCGGCCCACACCACGTTCCAGCCGAAATTCTTGAACGAGTGGTTGAACTGGTTGATCGAGCCGCCATAGAGCTTCTTCGAGGCGACGAACGCGTCGCCCGGCGTCATCAGCGCATGCATCACGATCACCTGCGCGGCGTGGCCGGAGGCGACCGCCAGGCCCGCGGTGCCGCCTTCGAGCGCGGCGACGCGCTCCTCCAGCACGGCGTTGGTCGGATTGCCGATGCGCGTGTAGATGTTGCCGAACGCCTGCAGGCCGAAGAGCGAGGCCGCGTGCTCGACATCGTCGAAGACGAAGGAGGTGGTCTGGTAGATCGGCGTCGCGCGCGCGCCGGTGGTCGGGTCGGGCTTGGCGCCGGCGTGGATCGACAGCGTGGAAAAGCCAGGAATGCGTTCGGCGTCGGCCATGAATCCCCCGTCTTGGCGTGGCCGCGGCTCGAGGCGCCGCAGGCGGGCCGGATTAAGGGGGGCGGCGGGCGTGGCGTCAAGGTAACAGATCGGGACGCGGGAAGATTGAAAGCCGCTGCCTAGGACCGGAGGGTCCTCGGAAAAGGCATTCTTTTCGCAAGACCGGCTTAGCTGCTTTTGTCTTCGGTCTTTTGGGCCCGGTCGGTCGCCTGCGTGGCGCCGCCCTGCATCGTGCCGTGCGACAGCCGCATGCGCTGCACGCCGCCGCCGAAGTTCTGCGCGCGCTTGGAGGTGAGCGTGCGCGAGTTGACACCGATCCAGGAGATCTCCGACGACAGCCGTCCGTACTCGATCTTCGGACAGCGGTTCATCACCACCTTGATGCCGGCCTGTTCGGCCAGCGCCGCCGCCTCGTCGTTGCGCACCGTGAGCTGCATCCAGATCACCTGGGGCTTGGGCTGAAGCTTGAGCGCCTCCTCGACGACCGGCATCACGAAGGGCGACGCGCGGAACACATCGACCATGTCGATCGGCTCGGGGATCTCCGAGAGCGAGGCATAGATCTTTTGGCCAAGAGCTTCCTTGCCGGCCTGCCCGGGATTGACCGGAAGCACCCGATAACCCCGCTCAAGCAGGTACTTGAAAACGAAATAGCTCGGCCGGTTCTCCTTCGGTGAGAAGCCGACCATGGCGACCGTTTTCACAGTGTTGAGGATGCCGCGGATATAGGTGTCGGGATACTGGTCGTGGTTCATGAGCAATGGCTATCCGAAGCGGACGATTATCACAATCGCGAGAACTAAAGCGAAATCTGTGCGTTTGAGCTTTATTCGGCAAGCCGCGCGCCGATTCAGGCGAGATTGCGGATGCGTAGGACCCAAGAAAGACAATCTCGTTTGCTGCCATTGCGTTGCCGAGGCGCGCGGCCTCGGCCTGCACAAGCAAAGGAGGCACTCTATGTGTGACTATAGTCTACACGGTGTGGCGTCCCGGCCGGCAAAAGTCGGTGACAAGCTGGTGTCGTCCGGTTTCCGCAACTCCATCACGCGTGGCTTCTCGGCAAGCGATGAGCCGGGCGTGGCGGTGTGTCTGTTACCGGGCACCGAGCTGGCCTTTGAGAGCAATGTAGAAGGCTATGCGACGTCGCAAGGTGGGACGATCAAGAAGTTCGAACAGACGGTCGCCCGTTTCAGGCAGGTCAACCTGGATAACCCGGTCGCACATCACGACGCGCTCGAGTTTCCTGGCGGCGAGACCATCCTGGTGACGAACCTTTGCGAAGGTCAGCGGGCCACGGTGCTTCAGCTTCCGTCCACCGGGCAGCGCGCGTTTACCGAACATCACGAGGCGGCGCCGGCTCCGGCACAGGAGCCGTTGGTCACCTCGCGGTCGTGAGGGCCTGAGGCTGTAAGGGCCGGACGTAGCCTCTCAAGTCTGCGCTCCGGTTGCTTTTGACGGCTGCGCGAGCAGGGCGCGCAGCCGTGCGTTCCGGTCTTGCAGTGCGGCGACCTTCGTGCGCACCTCGGCGAAGGCCTGCTCGATATCGGCCTCCGTGAAGCGCGTGGCGATGTGTTGCGAGCAGTTGATGTTCGCCATACCCGGGCTGCGCGCGGTGTTTCAGAACGCCTGCATTTGAGCGGCGATTACAGCAAACCTCGATCCGTCATCCTTCGAGCTTGCTTCGCACGCCCGCACTTCAGAATGACGGAACGAACCGGCTACTTCTTGGCGTCGGCGACCACCTTCTTGCAGGCGTCGGAGAGCTTGTCGTTGTTCTTGCTCAGGCACGCGAGCACGCGTCCGCCACCCGGCATGGTGCCCTTGCAGAATGTCTCGTAGTCGCTCTTGCAGGCGGCGCGTTGCGCGGCGGTGAAGTCCTGCGCCTGCGCGGCCGTGAACGCGAGCGCGCCGAACGCGAGCGCGGCGATGAAGATGCGTGTCATGGATCGTCCCCCCAATGTTGTCGGATCATGGCCGCCCCGGCGACCCTCGGTCGATGACGGCGCGCAATCCGTGAGGATCCACGCCGCCGATGCAATTGTAGAAATTTGGACGGATCAGTACAGCCGCGGCCGACAGCCTGTGGGGAACATCGCGCGCGGCCATACGAGCCGACGCAAAGAACGCGCGAATTTTGACCAGCAGTTGCACGCGAATTCGGCACTGCCCGGGCATTTCGGCAACAGCGAGAAATTATCCGGCAAACGACCCACAATGACCGCAAGATCGTCACGTTCCGACACTTGCGCGTCGGCGTCTTCATTGATTTATACACCGCGCGGCGGCGAGAGCTGCCGCATGCCCTCCTTGGGCGTTTCCTCCCTAGACTTGGGCCGCTTGCGTTCGCGAGCGGCCTTTTTTTTCGTGACGTCGATGTCCGGCAAGCTTACCGGCTCTGCGGTGCGATGCCATTCGGGGGCGTCAACTCCGGTTGCTGCCGGCACCACGCGACGGCCCCGCCCAGTGTGGCAAATTCCCTCTCCAAGGCAGTGTCCCGTGTACCCACACGCCAGCGGCTTCCGGTCCGCGTGATTAGAAAGATTCCAATACGATAGGTGCCAGGATGGGATTTGTCGGTATCCAGTTCCGCGACTGAATAGCGATGCATGACACGTCCCCCGTTCGCAGCGCGACCGCGGCTACAACAACCGTCGTTTGAGGGGGGATGATCGTGCCGATCGGCCGGGGGAAGTGTGAACTTCCTCACACTCCGCGGCGAAAAAAGAGAGTCGGCGCGTTGCCGGCGCCGGCCTCAGCCATTCGGGTGGAAGAGTCTTTACTTCTTCAGCAACGTGTAGCGCACCGTCTGGGCGCGGATGAAGCCATCCTTGAAGACGAAGGTGTCGACGCCGTCGTCAACCTTGGTCTTGTCGGACGCGGCTTTCCATTCGAGCAGCAGGACGTCGTTTTCGAAAAGCTGCGTCGGCAGGGTCCACTTGGCCTTTGGCACGTCGGCGAGCAGCTTGGTGAAGCCCTCGCGGACGCCTGCCTTGCCCCGCAGAGTCCCGGCGGGGGTGATGAAGATGGCATCCTCGCTATAATCGGAAACGATGGCGTCGAGATCCCCGGCGCCGAGTGACTCGCCGTGATGCTGAAAAATCTGCTGCGGTGTGCGTGGAGCCATTGCCGTCCTCACTGTGAAAGAGACTGGTGCAGTGCAGGCGGATAAGAATGACCGGCCGTTTTGGTTCGATGCGGTCGCACCATCGTGAACGTTTCGTCGCCGGTCTTCCCGGGTCAGCGGTCTTCCCAGGTCGGCTTGCGCTTGTCGATGAAGGCGCAGATGCCTTCCTCGGCGTCGCGCGCCATCATGTTCTCGGTCATCACCTCGGAGGCATAGGCGTAAGCCGCGGCGAGGCTCATCTCGAGCTGACGATAGAATGCCTCCTTGCCGATCTTCACCGTGTAAGTCGACTTCGACGCGATCTCCTTGGCGAACGCGAGCGCGGCTTGCCGCTCTTCGCCGGCCGCGACCACGCGATTGACGAGACCGATCTGCGCGGCGCGGTCGGCTTCGACCATGTTGCCGGTGAGCAGCATCTCCATCGCCAGCTTGCGCGGCACGTTGCGCGACAGCGCCACCATCGGCGTCGAGCAGAACAGGCCGATGTCGACGCCGGGCGTCGCGAATTTCGCC
>DATARB010000321.1:0-25833 GCA_036264375.1 Pseudolabrys sp. | reverse complement strand
CGCAACACCTACATCTATCCGCCGTCGCCCTCGATGCGGATCATCTCCGTCATTTTTGCGTATACCTCGCAGAAGATGCCGAAATACAATTCTATTTCGATCTCCGGCTATCACATGCAGGAAGCCGGGGCGACGCAGGATCTCGAACTCGCCTATACGCTCGCGGACGGCGTCGAATACGTGCGCGCCGGGATCAAGGCGGGGCTCACCATCGATCAGTTTGCGCCGCGCGTGTCGTTCTTCTGGGCGATCGGCATGAACTACTTCATGGAAATCGCCAAGCTGCGCGCCGCGCGCATGATCTGGGCGAAGCTGATGAAGCCGTTCAAGCCGGACGACGCGCGCTCGCTCTCGCTGCGCACGCACAGCCAGACCTCGGGCTGGTCGCTGGCGGCACAAGACGTGTTCAATAACGTCGCGCGAACGATGATCGAGGCGATGGCGGCGACGCAAGGCCAGACGCAATCGCTGCACACCAACGCGCTCGACGAAGCGCTGGCGCTGCCGACCGACTTCTCCGCGCGCATCGCCCGTAACACGCAGATCGTCCTGCAACAGGAAGCCGGCGCCACGCGCATCGTCGATCCCTGGGGCGGCTCCTATTACGTCGAGCGGCTCACCTACGAGCTCGCGCGCAAGGCCTGGGGCCATATCGAGGAAATCGAAGGCCTCGGCGGCATGGCCAAGGCAATCGAAGCCGGCATCCCGAAGCTGCGCATCGAGGAAGCCGCCGCCAAGACGCAGGCGCGCATCGATTCCGGCCATCAGTCGGTCATCGGCGTGAACAAGTACCAGCCGACGGACGAAGCGCCGATCGACGTGCTCAAGGTCGACAATACCGCCGTGCGCACCATGCAGCTCGAGAAGCTGGCGCGGCTCAAGGCCGAGCGCGATCCGGCGGCGCTGCAGGAGGCGCTCGACGCGCTCACCCGCGCCGCTGACCGCGGCAACGGTAATCTGCTGGAACTCGCAGTCGATGCGGCGCGCGCCAAGGCGACCGTCGGCGAGATTTCCGCCGCTCTGGAGAAGGTCTATGGACGGCATCACGCACAGATCAAGGCGATCACGGGCGTCTACAGGCGGGAGGTCGGCATGACCGGCGCCGTCGAACGGGTGCGCGAGCGCGTCGAAGCGTTCGAAGCGGCCGAAGGCCGCCGCCCGCGCCTGCTCGTCGCCAAGATCGGCCAGGACGGCCACGACCGCGGGCAGAAGGTGATCGCCTCCGCCTTCGCCGACTTGGGCTTCGACGTCGACATCGGGCCATTGTTCGCGACGCCTGCGGAAGCCGCCCGCCAAGCCGTGGAGAACGACGTGCATGTGCTCGGCGTGTCCTCGCTCGCCGCCGCACATCTGACGCTGGTGCCCGAATTGAAAGCCGAGTTGGCGAAGCAGGGGCGCGAGGACATCATGATCGTCGTCGGCGGCGTCGTGCCGCCGCAGGACTATGACGCGCTCACCAAGGCCGGCGCCGAGGCGATCTTCCCGCCCGGCACGGTGATCGCCGAGGCGGCGGAGAAATTGCTGAAGTCGCTGAGCAAGCGGCTCGGTCACGGACGCGAGGCGGCGGAGTGAGCCCACCGATGACCCGCGACGAGATCATCGCGAAGTTGTTGGCGACCGAGCCTGCGCTCAAGGCGGAGGGGGTAACGAGCCTTGCCATATTTGGCTCGCGCTCGCGCGGCGACGAAAGGACTGACAGCGATCTCGATATCCTTGTCGAAATCGATCCAGACGCGAAATTTTCGCTGCTCGACCTCGTCGGCGTGGAGCACATCGTACGCGATGCAACGGGGTTAGAAACTCAGGCTACGATCCGAACCGATATTGATACTCGCTTTGCCGAACGTATTGCCGACGACCTGATCAAGGTATTCTGATCGTGCCTCCGAGCTTAAGCGACCAGCTGTCTCACATTCTCGAGGCAATCGACCGCATTACTCTTCTCCTTGAAGGACAGTCAAAGGAAAGCTTGGCAGCCGATTGGATGCGGCAGCTCGCGCTTGAGCGGGCGCTTGAGGTCATCTGTGAGGCTGCGCGGCACATTCCAGAAACAATGAAGGCGAAGGAGCGTGCTATCGATTGGCGCGGAATGATGGGCCTCGGCAATCTACTTCGGCATGCTTATCACGGAGTCAATATCGAGCGATTGCTGATGATTGCTGAGAAAGATTTGCCACCGCTGCGGGCACTCGTCGAGAAAGTTATGAAAACCGGTGGTGGCTGACGTGTCGGTACCTCAGCGCACGCACGATCCCTTCCCCCTCGCCGCCGGCATCCGCAATGGCGGCCGCGCGGCATCGGCGCGCGCCATCACGCTGTTCGAGAGCAAGCGCGCCGATCCCCGAACGGTGCGCATCGGCGGGCCCTCGGCCACACCCAAAAGGCGGACGGAGTAAGCATGTTCCGGATAATGATCGCAGCGGCCTGCATTCTGGCCGCTGCCGGGGGCGCCCGTGCGCAGGAGGCCAAGCCCGTCGCCACCCTCAACACCGAGACGATCGAAGCCACGCTCACCATGGACCCCGCGCTCAACGCTTATCCCGGGCTCTATGACGACCTGCTCGCCGAAGGACGCAGCCAACTCGCAGACGCGCGCGCCGAAGCGGACAAGGACAGCAAGGACATGCCGGAGATGTTCGAGGGCGGCCGGCGCTACACCTTCGTCCGCAACTACAGCGAACGCTCGTGATCGGCCGCTATGTCAGCGTGCTGCGCGGCGACTATATGGACGAATTCGCCGGCCATCCCAACCGCAGCACGGACACCATCCTGTGGGACACGACTGCGAAAAAGCGCATCAGCATCCGCCCTTTCTTCAAAGAGACGGCGGACGGCGGGGCAACGATGCGGACGCTCGCCACGGCGATCCGCGCGGCCCTCGTCGCAGACAAGAAGGCGCGCGATGTTTCCGACGTCGACAAGGATCCGTCCATCGGCAACGTGAAGCCGAACATCCTGTCGATCGGGGGGATCGCGCTCGCGCCCTCCACCGAGAAAGGTAAGGCCAGCGGCCTCATCGCCTACTTCCCGCCCTATGCGGTCGGGCCTTACATCGAAGGCGACTACGTCCTGTTCGTGCCCTGGACCGCTTTCAAGGATCGGCTGTCGGCGGCCGGCCTGGCGCTGTTCGGCGGCGCGCGGCCGGCGGACGACGCCTAGAAAGACGAGCCCTGACAGTACTTATAATCTAGCTAGACTAGTCTAGCTAGATTTCTTATATTGCCGGCATGACCAAGCACGTCGGCATGTTCGAGGCGAAGACCAACCTCTCGGCGCTCGTCGAAGAGGTCGAAAAGGGCGGCACCGTTGTCATCACACGGCACGGCAAGCCCGTGGCCAAGCTCGTGCCCGCGCAGCGGGAATTGACGGACGAGCAGATCGCCGAGCGCCGGAAAGCGCTCAAGGAAATCCGCGCCCGCGCCAATGAGCTGAAGATCAACGCGACGCCGGAAGAGATCAAGTCGTGGATCAATGAGGGCCGGCATTGATCGTCATCGATGCGTCGGCGACAATCGCGCTCCTCTTGAACGAGAACGATGTACTGTCTGCCGGCGACCGGCTTGATCGGCTCAGCGAGGAGTTGCTCGTCGCGCCGAGCCATTGGGCGGCTGAAGTCGGAAACTCCCTGGTGGTCAATGTACGTCGAGGCCGCCTGGACGCATTGGACATCGGCGAAATGACAGAGCGGCTCAAACGGTTTGGTATTGAGCCGGATCCCACGCCAGGCTTTGAAGACATGGTGGCGATCGCACATCGCGCCCTGGTCAGCGGCTTGACTTACTATGACGCGGCCTATGTGCACACGGCGCAGACCCGTCAAGCAATGCTCCTGACGCTGGATCAGAAGATGCGGAATGCGGCGGCCGCGCTCAACATTCCCCTGTTCGCGTGGTAGCGCCGTGACGCTGCGGTCTCCATCGCCTCTCGCCGCAAGCATCCGCACAGGCGATCGCGCGACTCTCGCGCGCGCCATCACGCTGATCGAGAGCAAGCGCGCCGATCATCGCAGCGAGGCGCACCGGCTGGTGCAGGAACTGTTGCCGCTCACCGGCAAGGCGGTGCGCCTGGGCATCACCGGCGCACCGGGGACCGGCAAGTCCACCACGATCGACGCGCTCGGCACCTATCTCACCGGCCTCGGCCACAAGGTGGCGGTGCTGGCGGTCGATCCCTCCTCGACCCGCACCGGCGGCTCGATCCTCGGCGACAAGACGCGCATGGCGCGCCTCGTCAACGACCCGCACGCCTTCATCCGCCCCTCGCCCTCCTCCGGCACGCTCGGCGGCGTCGCCGCCAAGACGCGCGAAACCATGCTGGTCTGCGAGGCGGCCGGCTACGACGTGATCCTGGTCGAGACCGTCGGCGTCGGCCAGTCGGAGACGGCGGTCGCCGACATGACGGATTTCTTCCTGGTGCTGATGGTCGCCGGCGCAGGAGATGAACTGCAGGGCATCAAGAAGGGCATCGTCGAGCTCGCAGACATGATCGCGGTCAACAAGGCCGACGGCGACAATATTGCGCGCGCGCGCGCCGCGGCTGGCGAATACAAGGCGGCGCTGCATATCCTCAGCCCCTGCTCGCCGACCTGGTCGCCGCCGGTCGTCACCTATTCGGCGCTCAGCGGCGACGGCATCGCCGGCCTGTGGGCACAGGTGCTGTCGCACAAGGAGAAGATGACGACCTCCGGCGAGCTTGCCGAGAGGCGGCGCGCGCAGCAGGTGAAGTGGATGTGGAGCATGCTCGAGGAGCGCCTCACCGCGCGCCTGCGCAGCGATCCATCCGTGCGCGCCAAGCTCAAGGCGGCGGAGGCGCAGGTCGCCGCCGGCAAGCTCGCGCCGACTTTGGCGGTGGAAGAGATCGCGGCGCTGCTGGGGGTGTGATGATAGGCTGTCATTCCGGGACGCCGCGAAGCGGCGGGCCCGGAATCCATACTCCGAAGCATTGGGGTTATGGATTCCGGGCTCGCGGCCTTCGGCCGCGCCCCGGAATGACGGATTGAATATGACCACCCTCCTCGTCACCGGCTTCGGGCCGTTTCCAGGCGCGCCGTATAATCCGACCGGACCCTTGGTCGCGCGGCTGGCGCGGCTGCGGCGGCCGGCGCTCGAAGGCATCACCATCGTGCCGCACGTCTTCACGACGAGTTACGCCGCCGTCGACAAGGAACTGCCGGCGCTGATCGCTCATCACAAACCCGACGCGCTTCTGATGTTCGGCCTCGCCGCCCGCGCTAAATGGGTGCGCATCGAGACGCGCGCGCGCAACGCGCTGGCGATGCTGCCGGATGCCACCAGCGCCTCCTTGCGCCGGCAGGTCATCGCGCCGGGCGGACCGGCGTCGCTCGCGATGCCGGCACAGACTCGGCACCTGCTCGCCGCCGCACGCCATGCCCGCGTGCCGGTGAAGCTGTCGCGCGATGCCGGGCGCTATCTGTGCAACTATCTCTGCTGGAGCGCCGCCGACGTGGTGGCGCGCGCGCAGGGCCCGCGCCTCGCCGCCTTCGTCCATGTGCCGCCGGTGTCCCGCACGCCGCGCCGCCGCCGCGCGGACACCGCTACATTCACGCTCGATGAACTGACGCGCGCCGGAGCCCGCATCCTGGTTGCCATGGCCGCGGCAGCACGGCGTTAACCTGCCGCGCGCAAGATACGCGCCCATGAACCTGAACAGACGCGCCCTCCTCCTCGGCACGGCAACGGCCGCTGCCGCATGCGCCATGCCGGCCATGGCCGCGCCGCTGGGAAACTATGGCCTCGACGCCACGCTGCTCGGCGTGAGGCCAGGCACCGATGAACAGACAACGCGCCTGCAGCGCGCCATCGATCAGGCGGCGCGCTCGCGGGTGCCGCTGCTGCTGTCGCCGGGCCTCTACCGCGCAGGCGACCTCAAGCTTCCGGCCGGCGCGCAGATCCTCGGCGTGCGCGGCGCGACGCGTCTTTCGCTCACGCACGGACCGTCGCTCCTCTCCAGCGAAGACGCCGACAGCATCACGCTCTCCGGCCTCACCTTCGAAGGGGGCGACATCGCTCTGCCGCAGAATATCGGCCTCGTGAACCTAACGGCGGTGAAAGGCCTGCGCATCAGTGACTGCACGGTGCTCAATGCCAACGGCAACGCCATCGCGCTTGCAGGCTGCGACGGCGACATCAGCCGCAACACCATCCAAGGCGCCGCCGACAACGCGCTCTATTGCGTCGACAGCAAAGGTCTCGTCATCAGCGCCAACACGATCCGCGGCGCCGGCAATGGCGGCATCCGCGTCTGGCAGAGCGTGAAGCGGCACGACGGCAGCATCGTCGCCGACAACACCATCGAGGACATCGAGGCGCGCGGCGGCGGCACCGGCGAGAACGGCAACGCCGTCAACGTATTCCGCGCCGCCGACGTGATCGTGCGCAACAACATGATCCGCCGCTGCGCCTTCACCGGCGTCCGCGGCAACGGCGCCAACAACATCCAGATCATCGGCAACAATTGCGCGGTGATGAAGGAAACGGCGATGTATGCCGAGTTCGATTTCGAAGGCGCCATCGTCGCCGACAACGTCATCGACACGGCCGAGAACGGCATCGCCATCACCAATTTCAACAATGGCGGCCGTCTCTCGACTGTGCACGGCAATCTCCTGCGCAATGTCGGCGTGCGGCGGCCGGACAATCCGCCGGAAGGCGCGGGCCTCGGCATCAGCATCGAGGCCGACACCGCCGTCACCGGCAACACGATCGAGACCGCGCCGAACATCGGCATCCGCGCCGGCTGGGGGCCTTATCTGCGCAACGTCACGGTGAGCGGCAATGTCGTGCGCAATGCCGGCTACGGCATCGCCGTGTCGGTGGTGCGCGGCGCCGGTGACGCGGCGATCACTGGCAATGTGCTGATCGGCGCGCGCCTCGGCGCCATCGTCGGGATGGAATGGACGAAGAAGGTGACCGGCGACTTGAACAAGGACGGCGCAAGCGCCTATCCGCAGCTCACGATCGCGAATAATCAGGCGAGGTAGGATCCTCTATCCGTCATCCTGAGGTGCGCACCGCAGGCGCGCTTCGAAGGATGACGGGCACTGAGATTGTGGCGCGCCGCACTGCGCCCGGGACACAAGCGCCGCGCCCGGCGCACGACGGCATGCCGCATTCGTGAGGCGTCCCCCGCCATTGCCACCGTTCGGCCCCGAACCCATCTATAGTGCTCGTTAATGCCGCCCCGCGCACCCCGCAGACGCCTGCCGATCATGCTGCTCATCCTTGCCTTGTTTTTCGCGCCCCTTTTGCTGCGTGCGGCGATCTACGCCGCGGGAGATGCGCCGCGCTCCTGGCGCGATGCCGATTGGTCGAGCACCGGACTATTGCCGAGCCCGCAGGCGGACAAGGAGGCGCGCGTGGTCGTCTTCACTGGCACCACCGGCGCCTGGAAGGGCATCTTCTCCGTACACAGTTGGGTGGTGCTCAAGCGCGCGGGCGCTTCGCAATGGACGCGCTACGATGTGGTCGGCTGGGGCCAGCCGGTGCGCATGAACAACTGGCCGGCGGACGGGCGCTGGTACGGCAACACGCCGGTCGAGCTCGTCGATGTGTCGGGCGCCGAGGCCGAAAGACTCATCCCGCGCATCGAGGCGGCTGTGAAAGACTACAGCTACGCACAGGCCGGCGACTATCGCATCTGGCCGGGGCCGAACAGCAACAGCTTCGTCGCCGCGGTGCTGCGCGCGGTACCGGAACTCGGCGTGGCGCTGCCGCCGAATGCCGTGGGTCGCGACTACCGCCATGGTTTCTATGCGGGGCTCACCGACAGCCGCACCGGCATCGAATTGAATGCAGGCGGTTTCGCGGCGCTCAAGGTGGGCTGGGTCGAGGGCGTGGAGGTGAACCTGCTCGGGCTGGTCGCCGGGCTCGACCTGCGGCATCCGGGCGTGAAGCTGCCCGGCTTCGGCCGCATCGGCGTCGAGGCCCCGGTGCAGACGGCATTGGCGAGGTAGCGGAACACGTGCAGCTTCAGTCCGTCATCCTGAGGTGCCCGCGCGCCAACGTGGCGCACTCGCACCTCAGGATGACGGTCCGAGTCACAGCGATTTGTTAACCGCCGCAGCCGCCCGGGGTGACGGCGGCGCCCGCGGCGTGGCAAGTTGGCCGCCGCGAGCGAGGACCGCCCCATGCGCGACATGTTGCCGCTGCTCGATGCGATTCCCTTTCCGGCGCTTCACCGCGGCCGGCTCGAGACGCTGCAGGTCAACGTTGGCTATCGCTGCAACCAGTCCTGCTTCCATTGCCATGTGAACGCCGGGCCGACGCGCACCGAGGAGATGAGCGGCGATGTCGCCGACACGGTGCTGGCCTTTATCGAACGCCGCCGCATCGGCACGCTCGACATCACCGGCGGTGCACCGGAGCTCAATCCGCATTTCCGCCGGCTCGTGAGCGGTGCGCGCAAGCTCGGCGTCAAGGTGATGGACCGCTGCAACCTCACCATCCTGGAGCAGCCGGGGCAGGAAGACCTTGGCGCGTTTCTCGCGCGCGAGCGTGTCGAGATCGTCGCCTCGATGCCGTGCTATCTGGAAACCAATGTGGAGCGCCAGCGCGGCAAAGGCGTGTTCGACGGCTCGATCCGCAGCCTGCAAATGCTCAATGCGCTCGGCTACGGGCGCGACCCGCGCCTCGTGCTCAATCTCGTCTACAATCCGCAAGGACCGTCGTTGCCGCCGTCGCAAAGCGCGCTGGAGACCGACTACAAGAGCGTGCTCGGCGAACGCTACGGCATCGTGTTCGATCATCTGTTCGTACTGGCCAACATGCCGATCCAGCGCTTCGGCTCCGCGCTGGTGACCAAAGGCGAGTTCGACAGCTATCTGCAATTGCTCCACGACGCGCATCTCGACGCCAACCTCGACGGCGTCATGTGCCGCAACCTGATCTCGGTGGACTGGCGCGGCTTCGTCTACGACTGCGACTTCAACCAGATGCTCGACCTGCCGCTGACGCGCGGCGCAAGCGGGCGCGTGCATCTGTCGGACCTCATCGACGATGACATCGACGGCAACCCGGTGCGCGTCGCCGGGCATTGCTATGGCTGCACGGCCGGACAAGGCTCGAGCTGCGGCGGCGCGCTGAAAGAGGCGGCCGAGTGAGCGCGTCTTTGCCGACACTCTCCATCATCATGCCGGTGTTGAACGAGGCCGGCGGCGTCGAGGCGGCCTTGCGCGCGCTGGCGCCCTATCGAGCGCGCGGCGTCGAAGTCGTCGTTGTCGATGGCGGCAGCGCCGACGCAACGCCGCAGATCGCGCACGCCTTCGCCGATCGTGTCATCACCGCGCCGCGCGGACGCGCCAGCCAGATGAACGCCGGCGCAGGCGTCGCGCGCGGCGATGCGCTCATGTTCCTGCACGCCGATACGCAATTGCCGGAGAACGCCGACCGCCTCGTGCACGACGGTCTCGCGCAATCGAAGCGCGTCTGGGGCCGCTTCGATATACGCATCGCCGGCGGCGGCCAGTTGAAGGTGGTCGCGCTGATGATGAACCTGCGTTCGCGCGCGACCGGCATCGCCACCGGCGATCAGGCGATGTTCGTCACGCGCGAGGCTTTCGCGCGGGCCGGAGGCTTCCCGGCCATCGCGCTGATGGAGGACATCGCCTTGTCGGCGCGACTCAAGCGCCAATCGCTACCGCTCTGCTTGCATGCGCGCGTGACGACATCGGGACGGCGCTGGAGACAAAACGGAATGCTGCGTACGATCTTGCTGATGTGGCGGCTGCGCCTCTCCTATTTCCTCGGCGCCGATCCGCAGCACCTGGCGCGCGATTACGGATATCTCCCCAATGAACGCTAGTCCCGTCTCCATCGCCGTGCTGGCGAAGGCGCCCGTCCCGGGCTTCGCCAACACGCGGCTCATTCCGGCGATTGGCGCGCACGCAGCCGCCGTCCTGCAGGAGCGCATGACCGAGCGAACGGTCGCGACCGCGCTCGATGCGGGCGTCGGGCCAGTCACGCTATGGGGCGCGCCGGACGCCGGACACGACTCGTTCCTCAAGATGGTGGTGCAGCGCCCGATTGCGCTGCGGCCTCAAGCCGAGGGCGACCTCGGCGCGCGCATGCTCGCGGCGACCGCAGCTGCGCCCGGGCCCGTGCTGGTGATCGGCACCGACTGCCCCGCGCTGACGGCTGTGCACCTGCGCGGCGCCGCGCGCGCGCTGCGCGAGGAAGGGGCCGACGTGGTGCTGATCCCGGCCGAGGACGGCGGCTATGTGCTGATCGGCACGCGTGCGCCGTACCCGCAGCTCTTCGCGGGCATCGCCTGGAGCACGCCGCGCGTGCTCGCCGAAACGCGGACGCGGGTGATCGCCCAACGCCTGCGGCTCGCCGAATTGCCGCCGCTGTGGGACGTCGACACCGAGGCAGACCTTGCGCGGCTCGAGCGCGACTATCCGGAACTGGCGCTGTAGGGGCGGGCCTTGATGTCCCCTCCCCCTGCAAGGGGAAGGGTCAGGGAGGGGGTCGGCTCGAAGGATCCGAGCAGCAAGGCCGCTGAAGGACCCCCACCCGCTCGCCCTCGCGACGCGAGGACGAGCGACCTCCCCCTTTCAGGGGGAGGTAAGAAGAACGTGTCGCCCTTCGATTCCCATCACACCTTCGCCGCCGCGGGGGCCCAGAGCTTCGGGCCGGCGCGCAGGTATTGCGGCGGGCGCGTCACCTCGGCGCCGAGCGCCTTGGCGGCGTGCCAGCCCCAGTGCGGATCGTCGAGGAATGAGCGCGCCATCGACACCAGGTCGGCTTGGCCCTTCGCCACCACCTCTTCCGCGTGATCGGGCTTCACGATCAGCCCGACCGCGCGCGTTGCAATGCCGGCCTCCTTCTTCACCCGCGCGGCGATCGGCACGTTGTAACCCGGCTCGCTCGGATTGCGGATGTCGCCGGCGACGCCGCCGGACGAGACGCAGACGAAGTCGAATCCCTCGTCCTTGAGCAGCTGCGCAACAGCGACCGCGTCATCGGGTGTGAGCCCGCCCTCGCGCCAGTCGCTGCCGGTGATGCGCGCGCCGAGCGGCACATGCTTGGGCACCACCGCGCGCACCGCCCGCGCGACCGACAGCGGAAAGCGCATGCGGTTCTCGAACGAGCCGCCGTATTCGTCGGTGCGCTTGTTCGACAAAGGCGACATGAAGCCGTGCAGCAGGTAGCCGTGCGCCATGTGCAGCTCGATCTCGTCGAAGCCGATGCGCAGCGCGCGCTTGGCCGACGACACGAAGGCATCGCGCACGCGGCCCATGTCGGCCTCGGTCACGACGCGCGGAGTCTGCCAGTTGTCGCCGAAGGGGATCGCCGAGGCGGCGATGGTTTCCCAATTGTCCTCGCCCGGCTGCAGCGAGCCGCCGCCCTCCCACGGGCGCTGGGCAGAGCCTTTGCGGCCGGAATGGGCGAGCTGGATGCCGAACTTGGCGCTGCCGGCGCGGCGCACCTGCGCGATCACGTGCGCGAGGGCGGCTTCGTTGTCGTCGGAATAGAGGCCGAGGCAGCCATGGGTAATGCGGCCGTGGCGCTCGACGTGGGTTGCCTCCACCACCACCAGCGAGGCGCCGGAATTCGCCAGCATGCCGAGATGCATCATGTGCCAGTCATTGGCGCAGCCGTCGTCGGCCGAATACTGGCACATGGGCGAGACCACGATGCGGTTGGCAAGCTCCAGGCCGGCCAGCCGGATGGGCGAGAAAAGCGCACTGGTCATGGGGGATATACTCGACGCTGAAAGGGCGCCGCCGCTTTCCGGTCAGCGCTGGGGAATTTGGATCGACTTCAGATAGGCGATGATGTCACCGACGTCATCCGCGCCAAAGGTGAATTCCGGCATGTCGGGATGACCGGAGACAATCCCCTCCCCCAGCGCCTCTTCAAGAGATTCAATGGGATAGCGCTGACCGAGGGTGCGGAAGGCGGGGGCAGCCTTGTGCGGGCTTTCGCCCGCGGTGCCGACCGCATGGCAGGAGGCGCAATTTTTCTGCAGCAGTTCCTCGCCGTGCTTGAGATCGTCGGCGGCGGCGGGACGCCCGGCGGCCGCCAGGATCAGGGCGGCCAGCGCCATGGCGCGGATGAAGCTCATGCCGCGGGGCGCAGCCGTTCGGCACGCGGAGACGCGGACCGCAAAGGCTCATGGTGCGGAAGTTCTTGGCGCGGAAGTTCTTGGCGCGGAAGTTCTTGGCGCGAAGGGTCTTCGCGCGAAGGGTCTTGGCGCGGAACCAGCGAAGGGGAATCGACCACCAGCTTTTGATAGGCCTTAGCCGCCTTGATCACATCGAGCATCCGTGCTGCGAATTCTTCCTGGCTCGCATAGTAATGCCTCCAGCGGCCGCTGCGATAGAGGTCCTCGTAGGAGGCCAGACGGCGTTCGGCGAGCGCGTGCCATCGGCGCGTGACGTCCTTGAGATCAAAGGCCTTGATGTCGAAAGTGCTTTGCGCCGGCATAGGTCGTCGCCCGTGACGAATACCGGCTAGACACCGTTTCGATCGCTCAAAGGATCGGCGGCCAACCGGCAGATGCACGCGTGACGCCACAAGTGTAACAGCCGCACAACTTCTGGCTGACTCTACTCAGTAGGCTGATTCGGCGGTTCCGTGCAATGCGGGGTTGTCGAAAGTGACGTTGCGTCGACCTCTCAGCCGTCATGGCCGGGACAACCCCGGCCATGACGCGAAAAATACGCTACCGCCCCATGTCACGCGGCTCGCTGGCCGAGACGCGCATCGGCGGGGACGACGCCAGCTTCGAGTTGTTGATGCGGTAGAGCTGGAAGTTCGTGCCGTCCTGGACCAGCGTCAGATGCGCCGGGTCCGGGTTGTCGGCATCGCTCTCGGTGAAGAGCAGATAGACATAGTCGTAGTGGTCCGGCCACTTGTCCCAATACTTCGGATATTCCGGATTGGATGCCTGGTTGGCCGACACGAGCAGCCGCGCGGTGGTCGGCGGCGTGCCATCCTCGTTGTCGACGATGCTGCGGTACTCGGGCCGCACGTGCAGCACCTGCTTGCCCTTGACGCTGAACACCGTGGTCACCAGAGCCGAGCGCTCGATGATGGCGAGGCAGGCGGCGTGCACCAGGCCGTAGTCGGCGACATCGTCGCCGCCATCCGACTTGGCATAGGCCACCAGCACACGCGCGCCGGGCTTGATGCGCTTCACCGAAGAACGGAATTCGCTGGTCGAGGTCGAGAGGTCAGCCCAGGACGTGTCCACCTCGATCACGCGCACCAAGAGTGTGACGACGAGGAAGGCGAGGAAGCCGCGGCGCACGATGCGGTGGCGCAGGTCCATGTCGGCGCAGGCCACCAGCATGAAGGCGAAGGCGATCGGCAGGCGCTGGTCGGCCATGTAGGTGGCGAAGGCGACACGTGGCATGGCGAGATAGATGACGCCGGCGACGACGCCGATCACCCAGAACAGCGGGTGGACGCGCAGGAGGTTATGCCGCACGGCCCAGACGGTGCCGGCGATGACCATTGCCAGAAGCGCGAAGGCGGCAATGTCGGAATAGGTCTGGATGGCGTAGATCAGGCCGTCGATCTTGCCGAGGCGCTCCCAATAATTCTCGTCGGCAAGCCGCATGGTCGGGCTCGCCAAAAGGAGCGGCACCGCCGGCAGAAAGGGAATGCCGGTCGCGCAGAAGTCGATGAGCCGCGGCAGCAGCGGCTCGCTGCGCCGCTGCCACAGACGATAACTCTCGATCGCCAGGAGGCCGACGCCGTACACGCCGAGCGCCGACAGATGGCAGAAGAACAGCGCCACCACGAACAGCGTGGAGACGCCCATGCGCAGCGACCAGTGCCGCTCGCGCAAGGCAACCCAGCAGGCCATCGCCCAGAGCGCGAGCCCGATGCCGAAGATGTAGTTGGTCAGCCCGACCAGAAAGACGTGATTGTAGAGCAGCGGCACGCCGATCAGCGGAAAGGCCGACCAGCGGCCGAACAGCGAGCGGTTAAGCGCCAGCATCCCGGAGACGATGAGCGCGAACATCATGACCAGGTAGATCTGGCCGGCGTGATAGACGGTCACCACCCGCGCCACGACCGGCACGATGAGGTCCATCATCAGGTTCGGGATCGGCTGCCAGTCAATCTCGTAGAAGCGCGCGAGGTTGGCGTCCTTGCCAATGTTGGCGATCACCTGCATACGCGACAGGTGGTTGATGTAGTCGGACAGCGGCGGCAGCGGGTTCGTCCAGATTGGGATCGACGCCACCAGGAGCATCAGACAGGCCAGCACCGCGATCTGACCGCCGGAAAAGACAAGCGCGCGGCTGCGCGGACGCGCGGTGAGAACGGCGCGCGCGGCGCGTGCGGCTTCAGCCCGGAGAGCGGCGGTCAACTTGGGATCCTGAACGTTCATTCATAAACTCGCGGCCGGTGAATCGCGTCGGCGGGTAAGCGCCTCGATGGGCCGCAGAGTAAGCAATGAACTCTGACCGTCCGATGAACGGACCTCCGCAATTTTGCCGCATTCGGGATAGGCACGCGGGTTTTGAGCGAGGGTTTGATGACGCCGATGGCGTACGCCGGCCGCTCCGCCGTCATGCCCGGCTTTATGCCGGGCATCCACGTCTTGGCCACAAAGCAAGACGTATGGCCGGGACAAGCGCGGTCATGACGCCACCACGTCCTTGGACGTGGATGCGCCTAAAGCTTGATGCGCAGCTTGTTGGCCAGTTCCCCGACGATGCCGCGGCGAAACAGAAGCACGCAGGCGACGAAGATCACGCCCTGGATGACCAGCACCCATTCGCCGACGGCGGCCAACTTGTACTGCATGACCAGGATGACGAAAGAGCCGACCACCGGGCCGAAGATGGTGCCCAGGCCGCCGACCAGGGTCATCAGCACCACCTCGCCCGACATCGGCCAGTTGACGTCGGTCAGCGAGGCAAGCTGGAGCACGATGGCCTTCGTGGCGCCGGCCAGTCCCGCGAGCGAGGCCGAGAGCACGAAGGCGACGAGCTTGTAGCGGTCGGTCTTGTAGCCGAGCGAGATCGCGCGCGCCTCGTTCTCGCGGATCGCCTTAAGCACCTCGCCGAAGGGCGAATGGATGATGCGGTAGATGAACATGAAACCGGCGAGGAAGATCGCCAGCACCACGGCGTACATTGCCATCTCGTTGCGCAGGTCGATGAGGCCGAACAGATAGCCGCGCGGCACGCCCTGAATGCCGTCCTCGCCGCCGGTGAACTTCGCCTGCAGCGCGAAGAAGAACATCATCTGCGCCAGCGCCAGCGTGATCATGGCGAAGTAGATGCCCTGGCGGCGGATGGCGAGCGCGCCCGCGAGCAGCCCGAGCGCGGCGCCAGTCGCGGTGCCGGTGAGGATCGCGAGCTCCGGGGTGAGTCCCCAGGACTTCGCCGCATAAGCGGAGAGATAGCTCGCCCAGCCGAAATAAAGCGCATGGCCGAACGACAAGAGGCCAACATAGCCGATCAGCAGATTGAAGGCGCAGGCAAAGAGCGCGAAGCACATGGCCTGCATCAGGAACAGCGGATAAGTGACGAAGGGCGCGGCGACGAGCGCCGCGATCATCACCACGAAGGCGATGGTCTCGCTGTTGGTCCGCAGCGCAGACGGTTTCGCCACCAGCGGGTCGACGACGCGTTCCATCACACTCTCCGCCCGAACAGTCCGGCCGGCCGGACCAGCAGCACGATCGCCATGATGACGAAGATCACTGTATTCGAAGCTTCGGGGAAGAAGACCTTGGTGAGGCCCTCGATGACGCCGAGGCCGAAGCCGGTGAGGATGGCGCCCAGGATCGAGCCCATGCCGCCGATGACGACGACGGCGAAGACCACGATGATGAGTTCCGAGCCCATCTGCGGCGAGACGTTATAGATCGGCGCCGCCATCACCCCGGCGAAGGCGGCGAGCGCGACGCCGAAGCCGTAGGTCAGCGTGATCATGCGCGGCACGTTGATGCCCATGGCGCGCACCAGCGTCGGGTTCTCGGTGGCGGCGCGCAAGTATGCCCCGAGCCGCGTGCGCTCGATGACGAACCAGGTTCCGAAGCAGACGACGAGCGAGGCGCCGATCACCCAGGCGCGATAGTTCGGCAGGAACATGAAGCCGAGGTTCTGCCCGCCGCGCAGCGAGTCCGGCAGCGTATAGGGAAGACCCGCCGAGCCGAAGTAATTGCGCGCCAGGCCTTCGAAGATCAGTGCCAGGCCGAAGGTAAGCAGCAGGCCGTAGAGATGGTCGAGCTTGTAGAGCCATTGCAGGAACAGCCGCTCGACGATGATGCCGGTGATGCCGACCAGGAAGGGCGCCAGGATCAGCGCCGGCCAATAGCCGAGGCCGGAGTATTGCAGCAGCAGATAGGCGGCAAAGGCGCCCATCATGTACTGCGCGCCGTGGCTGAAATTGATGATGTTGAGCATGCCGAAGATCACCGCCAGCCCGAGGCTGAGCAGCGCATAGAACGAGCCGTTGATCAGCCCGATCAGAAGTTGACCGAACAGAGCGTTCGACGGGATGCCGAAGATTTCGAACATGCTTGTCTCGCAATGAAACACGAATCGAGTCGCAATCGCAGGCCGGCTCCCTCTGTGGGGAGAGGGATGGGGTGAGGGGGATCAGGCCTATCGAGACGCCATATCCCCTCACCCGGCCCTTCGGGCCGACCTCTCCCCAACGGGGAGAGGTGAAGAAGTATCAGCTCTTCACCAGCGGGCAGTTGCCTTCGCTCAGCGGACGCCAGGCCTGATCGGCCGGGATCGTCGCCTTGAGATTGTAGAAGTCGCCCGGGTATTTCGACTCCGACGGCGCCTTCGCCTCGAAGAGATAGGCCGGGTGGATCTTGCGCCCGTCCGCACGGATCGTGCCCTTGCCGAAGAGGATGTCGTCGGTCGGCATCTCCTTCATCTTGGCGACCACCGTCTTGCCATCGGGATCGCCGCCGAGCGCCACGCGCGCCTTAAGATAATGCAGGATGCCGGAATAGACGCCGGCATGGATCATGGTCGGGAATTTGCCAGGCGCGTTGCGCTCGGCCGCCCAGCGCTTGGTCCAGGCGCGGTTGGCGTCGTTCATGTCCCAGTACCAGGTCTCGGTCAGCGACAGGCCCTGGGCGGTCTGCAAACCGAGCGCGTTGACGTCGCTGGCGAACACCAGAAGACCCGCGAGCTTCTGCCCGCCTTTGACGATGCCGAACTCGGCCGCCTGCTTGATCGAGTTGATGGTGTCGCCGCCGGCATTGGCCAGGCCGATGACCTTGGCCTTCGACGACTGCGCCTGCAACAGGAACGAGGAGAAGTCGTTGGTGTTGAGCGGCACGCGCACCTTGCCGAGCACCTTGCCGCCGTTCTTCTCGACCACCGCGCCGGCGTCACGCTCGAGCGCATGGCCGAAGGCGTAATCGGCGGTGAGGAAGAACCAGCTATCGCCGCCGGTCTTCACCATGGCGGTCGCGGTGCCGTTCGACAGCATCCAGGTGTCGTAGGTCCAATGGATGGTGTCGGCGTTGCACTTCGCGCCGGTCAAGTCGGAGGCGGCGGCGCCGGAGACGATGAAGACTTTGTTCTTGTTGGCCGCGACCTGGCTGACCGCCAGCGCGACGCCGGAGTTCGGCACGTCGATGATCATGTCGACATGATCGACGTCGTACCACTGATTGGCGATGTTCGAGCCGACGTCCGGCTTGTTCTGATGATCGCCGCTGATCAGCTCGACCTTGACGTTCGGGTGATCCTTGGTGAAGTCGGCGATCGCAAGCTTCGCCGCGGCCACCGAGCCGGGCCCGCCGATGTCGGCATAAAGCGACGACATGTCGCTGAGCACGCCGATCTTCACGTTCAGCTGCTGGGCGTTAGCCCCGCCGCAGGCGAGAGCGACGGCCAATGCCGCCAGCCCCAGGGTCTTCTTCATCTGATGCATTCCTCCGTTTATGTTTTTTCAGTCTGTTACCGAGATTGCAGTGTCACTTCTCGTCACCGGCGTCCGGTCGCGCTGGTGACGAATTCGTCGATCGCTCAGCCGGTCACGAGCGGACAATTGCCGTCCTTCAGCGGCCGGAAGGCCTCGTCGGCCGGAATGGTGGCGCGGACCTTGTAGAAGTCGCCGGGGTATTTGGATTCCGACGGCTTCTTGACTTCGAACAGGTAGGCCGGGTGCAGCTTGCGGCCGTCGGCGCGGATCGTGCCTTTGCCGAACAGCGGATCGTCGGTCGGCATCGCCTTCATCTGCGCGACCACGGCCTTGCCGTCGGCGGCGCTCTTGAGCGCGGTGACGGCCTTGAGATAGTGCAGCGTGCCGGCATAGACGCCCGCCATGTTCATGGTCGGGACTTTGCCCGCGGCGTTGCGCTCGGCCTGCCAGCGCTTGGTCCAGGCGCGGTTGGCGTCGTTCAAATCCCAGTACCAGGTCTCGGTGAAGATCAGGCCCTGCGCGATGTTGAGCCCGAGCGCGTTGATGTCGCTGGCGAACACCAGGAGACCGGCGAGGCTCTGGCCGCCCTTGACGATGCCGAACTCGGACGCCTGCTTGATCGAATTGATGGTGTCGCCGCCGGCATTGGCCAGCCCGATGACCTTGGCCTTCGACGCCTGCGCCTGCAATAGGAACGACGAGAAGTCGTTGGTGTTGATCGGGTGGCGGACCTTGCCGAGCACCTTGCCGCCGTTCTTCTCCACGACCGCCGAAGTGTCGCGTTCCAGCGCATAGCCGAAGGCGTAATCGGCGGTTAGGAAGAACCAGCTATCGCCGCCGGTCTTGACCACGGCCGTGCCGGTGCCGTTGGCGAGCATCCAGGTGTCGTAGGTCCAGTGCACGGTGTTGGCGTTGCACTTGGCGCCGGTGAGGTCGGAGGTCGCGGGGCCGGAGCCGATGAACACCTTGTTCTTCTGAGCGGCGATCTGGCTGATGGCGAGCGCCACACCCGAGTTCGGCACGTCGATGATCATGTCGACATGGTCGACATCGAACCAGGTGTTGGCGATGTTCGAACCGACGTCGGCCTTGTTCTGATGATCGCCGCTGACGATCTCGACTTTGACGGTGGGATGATCCTTCATGAAATCGGCAGCGGCCATCTTGGCGGCGGCGACCGAGCCGGGCCCGGTGTTGTCCGCGTAAAGGCTCGACATATCGGTGAGCACGCCGATCTTGACGCTCTGCTGCGCCGCGGCGCTGCCGCAGGCCAGTCCGGCGGCGAGCGCCGCCACCATCATTGTTTTTGTCATGTCCCCTCTCCTCCCAGATTTTATTGTTTGACGGCGCGTATGGTCACACTCCCAAGTATTCGTGCAGCTTTCCGACGTTGGCATCCAATTCGCTGTTCGCGAACTGGTCGATGATACGTCCATGTTCCATGACGTAGTAGCGATCCGCGACGGTCGAGGCGAAGCGGAAATTCTGTTCGACGAGCAGGATGGTGAAGCCCTGCTGCTTCAGCGCGCGGATCGTCTTGCCGATCTGCTGGATGATGACCGTGGCCAAGCCTTCCGTCGGCTCGTCGAGCAGCAAAAGCCGCGCGCCGGTGCGCAGAATGCGGCCGATTGCAAGCATCTGCTGCTCGCCGCCCGAAAGTTTTGTGCCCTGGCTGGAGCCGAGCCGTTCCTTGAGATTGGGGAACAGCGTGAAAATCTGATCGAGCGACAGCCCACCCGGCCGCACCACCGGCGGCAGCAGCAGATTTTCCTCGACGCCGAGGCTCGCGAAGATGCCGCGCTCTTCCGGACAGAAGGCGATGCCCGCGCGCGCGATCTTGTCGGAGGTGCGGTCGATGAGCTCGTTGCCCTCGAAGCGGATCGAGCCCTTGCGGTTGCCGACGATGCCCATGATCGACTTGAGGGTCGTGGTCTTGCCGGCGCCGTTGCGGCCCAGCAGCGTGACCACCTCGCTTTCGCGCACCTCGAAATTCACGCCGTGCAGGATGTGCGACTCGCCGTACCAGGCCTGCAGGTCCTTGATCGTCAGCAGGGAGGACGCGTCAAGCATGACCCACTCCCATATAGGCCTCGCGCACGTCGACGTTGCTCGAGACGGTCTCGTAGTCGCCCTCGGCCAGCACGCGGCCGCGCGTGAGCACGGTGATCGTGTCGCAGAGATCGGAGACCACCGAGAGATTGTGCTCGACCATCAGCACGGTGCGGTCGGCCGCGACGCGCTTGATGAGCTGGGCGATGCGGTCGATGTCCTCGTGGCCCATGCCGGCGGTCGGCTCGTCGAGCAGCAGCATTTCCGGATCGAGCGCCAGCGTGGTCGCGATCTCCAGCGCGCGCTTGCGGCCATAGGGCAGCTCGACCGCGACCCAGTCGGCGAAGGCCGACAGGCCGACATCGGCGATCAACGCCATCGCGCGCTCATTGTATTCGTCGAGCACCGACGCCGGCCGCCAGAAATCGAACGAGCCGCCGCGCCGCCGCTGCAAGGCGATGCGCACATTCTCCAGCACGCTCATGTGCGGGAAGACGGCCGAGATCTGGAACGAACGCACGAGGCCGAGGCGCGCCACGTCGGCCGGCTGCAGTGCGGAGATGTCCTCGCCCTTGAACAAGATGCGGCCGCGCGTGGGCTGGAGGAACTTGGTCAGCAGATTGAAGCAGGTCGTCTTGCCGGCGCCGTTCGGCCCGATCAGAGCATGGATGGTGCCGCGGCGCACTTGCAGGTCGACGCCGTTAACGGCGATGAAGCCCGCGAATTCCTTGGTCAAATCCTCTGTTGCGAGGATTATGTCGTTATTATTCATTGTCAGCGTCCCCTCGGCCCGCATTGTGGGCATTTTTCAGGGGGCGGCAAGTGCTACTAAGGGTTTGATTTTGCCCATAAAGCCGGCACTGCAGCAGGGACGTTGCGGCATGTGCCGGTGACGGACGGCAGGGATCGCTGGGCTTTTTGCCGTTCTGTGTCGGCGCACAGCGCGGAGACTTGCACCCCCTTCGGGGTGCGCCGGAATGCCGCGCCTGAATTTGTCATTCCGGGGCGCACGCGCACGCGTGCGAACGCAGTTTTGCTCGTCATCGCCGGGCTTGTCCCGGCCATCCACGTCGTGCTTGCGCTAGCCCTAAAGACGTGGATGCCCGGCACAAAGCCGGGCATGACGGCCGAGAGGCTGTGCGCCTAGCCCTTGAACTTCTTCGCCAGCGCGTCGGCGTTCTTGGCGAGCAGGCCGATATCGGCGCCGACGGCCACGAACAGGTAGCCCCAGTCGATATACCGGCGGGCCTCCTCTTCGTTGCCGGTGAGGATGCCGGCCGGTTTGCCGAGCGCCTTGAGCCGCTTCACGGCGTCGTGCATCGCCTCCTGCACCTCGGGGTGCGCGGGATTGCCGAGATGGCCGAGCGAGGCGGCGAGATCGGACGGGCCGATGAAGACGCCGTCGACGCCGGGGACCTTGGCGATGGCCTCGAGCTCCTTGAGCGCCTCGCGCGTCTCGACCTGCACCAGCACGCAGATCTCGTCATTGGCCTTGCCGAGATAGCCCGGCACCCGGCCGTAGCGGCTGGCGCGCGCGGCGACCGATACGCCGCGGATACCCTGCGGCGGATAGCGCGTCGAGGCGACAGCGCGCTTGGCTTCGTCCGCGTTCTGCACGTACGGGAAAAGCAGCGTCTGCGCGCCGATGTCGAGGCAGCGCTTGGCCAGCACCGCATCGTTCCACGCCGGACGGATAATCGGCGTCGCGGTGCCGCGCTGCACCGCCTGCAGCTGCGTCACCAGATCGGGGATCTCGTTCGGCGAATGCTCGGTGTCGAGGAGAATCCAGTCGAAGCCCGAGTCGGAGATGATCTCGGCGGCGATGTTGCTGCACAGGCTCGACCACAGGCCGATCTGGAGCTTTCCGTCCGCGAGCGCGTGCTTGAAGGCGTTGATTTGGAATTCCGGCATGGTACTTCCTTTCCGTCATCGCCCGCGCACGCGGGCGATCCAGTAATCATAATCGCTTCGATTCAATCACTGGCATTCGGGGTTACTGGGTCCCCCGCGCTTGCGAAAAGACGCGCTTCGCGCTTTTGCGCAGGGACGATGGGCAACGATTACACAAATTGGATGGCGATGCCGCCGAGCGGGCCGAAATCGGCGTGCAGCGTATCGCCCTTTTGCGCGAAAACGACGCGGGTGAACGAGCCGGCGAGCACGATGTGGCCCGGCTCGAGCGCGTGGCCGTGCGGGCCGATCTTGTTGGCAAGCCAGGCGACGCCGAGCGCGGGATGGCCGAGCACGCCGGCGGCGAGGCCCGTCTCTTCGATCTCGGAATTGCGGTACATGATGCCGCCGACCCAGCGCAGGTCGACATCCATCGGGCCGACCGGGCGGCCGCCGAGCGCGATGCCGGCGGCGGCGCCGTTATCGGCCACCGTGTCGACGATCTTGCGCGCATCCTGCAGGCGCGCATCGACGATCTCGATGGCAGGGATGACGTATTCGGTGGCGCGCAGCACATCGGCGAGGCCGACGCCCGGCCCCTGCAGGCGTTTTCCCATGACGAAAGCGAGTTCGACCTCGACCCGCGGCTTGCAATAGTCGGCGTGCTTGACCTTGGCGCCGTCGCCGATCATCTGGTCGTCGAGGATATAGCCGTAATCGGGCTCGTCGATCATCGAGGAGCGCTGCATCGCCTTGGAGGTGAGGCCGACTTTGTGGCCGATCAGCTTGGCGCCCGCCTTGATCTTGCGGTTCGCGACCTCGGTCGAGATGGCGTAGCTGTCCTCGATGGTGATGTCCGGAAAGGTGACGTGAAGCTGGACTGCTTGTCTGCGCTCGTTCTGGGCGGCCACCAGAATATCGGCAGCTTTCATGCGGTCGGCATTGGATAGCATAGGGTCACTCCTTCCGGGTCGTTGCGATGTTCCTCTAGCCGCTCTCGCATAAAAATAAAATGGCCCTGGGCAGCCGGAGCCCCCGAAGGCGGGGCATCGGTCCCATGCGCAAATCGAGGCGGATCAATAATGCGGGGGCGGCGGCTCGGGGCCGTCGGGCGCGCGATCCCGCACCTCCTGCAACTGGTCGCCCAGCCGCACGATCTGGCGGGTGAGGCTGTCGATTTCCTTCCACTGGCCGGTGATCGTCTCGTTGAGGTCCTCAATCGCGCGGTCCTGATGCGCCACACGCGCCTCCAGAGCGTCGATGCGCGCGATGAGCGTAGCGATGTCGTCCATGTCAGGCCCTTGCCGTGGGTGCGCCGGTGGCGCGACCATGCGGCCGAGAGACGCCCCAAATCAACAGGCGTGAGCACGCCCGGAGGCTACATGCTGCCGCAGACAAACCGTCAGGTCCGCCTGAAATCGCGCCCCAGCGGAATTCCGCAGGCCGAGCATTTCGAGATCGCGGAGACGCCGGTCCCTACCCTGCGCGACACGGAATTCCTCGTGCGCAACGATTTCCTCTCGGTCGAGCCAGCGATGCGCGGCTGGGTCAGCGCGGTTGCCAATTATGCGACGCCGGTCGGCATCGGCGAGGTCATGCGCTCATTCAGCGCCGGCACCGTGATCGCCTCGCGCCATCCCGGCTACGCCGAGGGCGACCAGGTCATGGGTATGCTCGGCTGGCAGGATTGCGCGGTGTCCGACGGCAGCAGCATCACGCGCAAGGTGAAGGAGACCGATCTGCCGCTCTCGCTGTCGCTGGGCGTGCTCGGCTTGAACGGTGTCACCGCCTATTTCGGACTGCTCGATGTGGGACAGCTGAGTGCGGGTGATACCGTCGTCGTCTCGACCGCCGCCGGCGCGGTCGGCTCCGCGGTCGGACAGATCGCCAAGCTCTCCGGCTGCCGCACCGTCGGACTGACCGGCGGGCCGGAGAAGGTCGCGCTGTGCACGGACGAATTCGGCTACGACGCGGCGATCGATTACAAAGCCGGCAATGTCGCGGCGGCATTGGCGGCCGCCTGCCCGCGCGGCGTCGACGTCTACTTCGACAACACCGCGGGCGCGATCAGCGACGCGGTGCTGGCGCAGCTCGCGCCTGGCGCGCGCGTGGTGATCTGCGGCACCGCGTCGATTTCCAGTTGGGATCCGCCGCCGACGGGGCCGCGCGTAGAGCGCCATCTGTTGGTCAACCGTGCGCGCATGCAGGGTTTCCTCATCTTCGACTATCAGCATCGCTACGAGGAAGCGGTGGCGCGGCTCGCCGCCTGGGTGCGCGACGGCCGTTTGCGCTATCGCGAGGACATCGTCGACGGCATCGAGCATTGCCCCGGCGCCATCGCCGAACTTTATCGCGGGGAGAATTTGGGGAAGCGGCTGGTGCGGCTGCAGCATTAGGCCGTCGGCGATGACGCAGCGCTTTGGCGTCCGCTGGAAGGCAAGCGTCTTTCTTGCTATATTTGAGCTATGCGCCGCGACGATGTCATCGCCAGACTGAAAGAGGCCGAGCCGGCCTTGCGGGCGCGCGGCATTCGCCGTGCCGCGGTCTTCGGCTCGGTCGCGCGCGGCGACGAGCAGCCGGATAGCGATATCGATATTCTGGTTGAGATCGATCCGGACGTGCCCCTCTCCGTTTTTGAGTATGTCGGCCTGAAAGAGTTTGTCGCCGGCTTTTTCGATGGCCCGGTCGATGTGGTCGCCGAAGACGGGTTAAAGCCTTTTGTCCGGCCCAGCGTATCCGCCGACGCGATCTATGCCTTCTGATGCCGTCGCAGTCGCGCTACGCGACATTGTCCGCCACATCGAACTCGCCGAACAATTTGTGCACGGATACGACTGGGGCCGATTTCACACCGACATAAAGACCGTCTATGCGGTCACGCGCTGTCTCGAAATCATCTCCGAGGCTTCGCGGCGTCTGCCCGACGATCTGAAGGCAAGGCATCCCTCGATCAGCTGGCGCCAGATGGCGGGCGCCGGCAATATCTATCGCCACGAATACGAGGACGTGGCCGAGCGATTCGTATGGGATACCCTGCAACGCTCGTTGCCGCCGCTGCGGACAGTTATCGAAAGCGAACTCGCGCGCGAGTGACGGCTGAAAGCAACATGGCCGGGACGAACCCGGCCATGACCAGTTGCAAGGATGTGCGCGAAAGACGCGGCGATCAGTGCTTCAGCTTCGCGTCCACCGAAAACGTCGCCTCGGTCTTCTTGGTGATCTCGTCGAGCGTCACGCCCGGAGCGAGTTCGATCAGCGTCATGCCGCCCTTCTTGCGGTCGATATTGAAGACGCCGAGGTCGGTGATCACCATGTCGACGACGCCGGCGCCGGTGAGCGGCAGGTTGCATTTGTGCAGGAGCTTGGGCTCGTCCTTGGCGGTGTGCTCAATGATCACCACCACCTTCTTGACGCCCGCCACCAGATCCATGGCACCGCCCATGCCCTTCACCATCTTGCCCGGGATCATCCAGTTGGCGAGGTCGCCGTTCTCGGCCACCTGCATGGCGCCGAGCAGCGCGAGGTCGATGTGCCCGCCGCGGATCATCGCGAAGGAGTCGGCGCTGGAGAAGAAGCTGGTGGTGGGGATCTCGGTCACCGTCTGCTTGCCGGCATTGATCAGGTCGGGATCCTCGTCGCCCTCGTAGGGGAACGGCCCGAAACCGAGCATGCCGTTCTCGCTCTGCAACTGCACGCTCATGCCGTCCGGGATGTAGTTCGACACCAGCGTCGGAATGCCGATGCCGAGATTGACGTAGAAGCCGTCGCGCAGCTCCTTGGCGGCGCGCTCGGCCATCTGGTCGCGGGTCCATGGCATCTCAGACCTCCGTTCCGGCTGCTGCGGCGGCGGCGCGCTTGCGCACGGTGCGCTGCTCGATGTGCTTCTTGGCGTTCGGCACGTGGATCATCCGCTGCACGAACACGCCCGGCGTGACGATGTGGTCGGGGTTGATCTGACCGGGCTCGACCAGATTTTCGACTTCGGCGATGGTAATTTTCCCGGCAGTCGCCATCA
>DATARB010000316.1:0-6185 GCA_036264375.1 Pseudolabrys sp. | reverse complement strand
CAAAAATGCTTTGGAATTCCAAGTAAGCGATAAATCTCCCGGCAGTTTTATTGAGAACAATTAGTCTTTTGTTAACGGCAGCTCTTTTAGTCGCGCCCCAAGGGCGGGACGGCCGCATGGTTCAAGATGGCCAAGGGCGTGCGTCCCGAGGGCAGAATCCCGGTTTCCACTTCAGCCGAAAACGCTTTATGGTGGTCTGGCTTCGCCATCGGCAAAGTTGGATTATTTCATAATATCAAAGGCTTGGCGGTGCGCTAAGCCTTTGGAGGGCGATTTGACGCGCTACATTTCGACCCGGGGGGAGGCCCCCGCGCTGGGCTTCTGCGATGTGATGCTGGCCGGGCTCGCCCGCGATGGCGGTCTCTACGTGCCTGAAGCCTGGCCGCAACTTTCGCCCGATGTCATCGGAGGATTTTTCGGCAGGCCGTACTGGGAAGTCGCGGTCGATGTGATCGCCCCCTTTGTCGGCGGCGAAATTTCCGACGCCGATCTCGGTCGCATGGCGAACGAAGCCTACGCCACGTTCCGTCATCCCGCCGTGGTTCCGCTCGACCAGTCCGGCCCCAACCAATTCCTCCTGGAGCTGTTTCATGGCCCCACGCTCGCCTTCAAGGACGTGGCGATGCAGTTGCTCGCGCGCCTGATGGACCACGCGCTCGCGGCGCGCGGCGAGCGCACCACCGTGGTGGTCGCGACCTCGGGCGACACCGGCGGCGCCGCGGTCGAGGCGTTTCGCGGGCGCGCCCGCACCGATCTCTTTGTGCTGTTTCCGCTAGGCCGCATCTCCGATGTGCAGCGGCTGATGATAACCACCGCGCCGGACGACAACGTCCACGCCATCGAGGTCGCAGGCACGTTCGACGATTGCCAGGCCATCGTGAAGGGCCTGTTCAACCATCATGGCTTCCACGATCGCGTGCGCCTTTCCGGCGTCAACTCGATCAACTGGGCGCGCATCGTTGCGCAGGTGGTCTACTACTTCACGGCCGCAGTCGCGCTCGGCGCCCCACATCGCAAGGTCGCCTTCACGGTGCCGACCGGCAATTTCGGCGACGTCTTCGCCGGCTATGTCGCGTCGAAGATGGGCCTTCCCATTGATCGGCTCGTCGTCGCCACCAATGCCAACGACATCCTCGCGCGCACCTTCGCCAGCGGCACTTACGAGATGCGCGACGTGGTCGCGACGGCTTCGCCGTCGATGGACATTCAGATCTCGTCGAATTTCGAGCGGCTGCTGTTCGACGCTTACGATCGCGATGCGCATGCGGTGCGCTCGTTGATGGGCTCGCTCGCGCAGTCGCGCCGCTTCTCGGTATCGGCGCATGCGCTGGAAAAGATGCGCGCGCTGTTTTCCGCCGATCGCGCCGACGAGCAGGAGAGCGCCGCCACTATCCGCGCCTGGATGCGCGAGGCGTCCTATTGCGCCGATCCGCACACGGCCGTCGGTCTTGCGGTGGCCGAAAAAGAGACGCGCAATCCGTCGGTGCCGATGGTCGTGCTGTCGACCGCGCATCCGGCCAAGTTTCCCGACGCCGTCAAGGCGGCCTGCGGCATCGAGCCGGCATTGCCGGATTGGCTGGGCGGCTTATATGCGCGGACTGAGCGCGTCACGGTACTGCCCGCGGATCAGGGGGCAGTGGAGCGTTTCGTTTCATCGGCGTCGCGCGCGGCGCGTGAAGGAGTTATGGCATGAGCGTCGAAGTCACCCGTCTTCCCTCCGGCTTGGCGGTTGTGACCGACCAGATGCCGCACCTGGAATCCGCCTCGCTCGGCGTCTGGGTCGGCTCCGGCAGCCGCGACGAGAAGGTGGACGAGCACGGCATCTCGCATCTGCTCGAGCACATGGCCTTCAAGGGCACCAAGCGGCGCACCGCGCGGCAGATCGCCGAGACCATCGAGGCGGTCGGCGGCGATCTCAACGCCGCCACCAGCGTCGAATCGACGGCCTATTACGCGCGCGTTCTGAAGGCCGACGTGCCGCTGGCGCTCGACGTGCTCTCCGACATCCTCTCCGAGCCGACCTTCGATCCGGAGGAATTGCGGCGTGAGCAGAACGTGATCGTGCAGGAGATCGGCGCGACCGAAGATGCGCCCGACGATCTGGTGTTTGATCGCCTGCAAGAGACTGCGTTTCCGAAGCAGGCGGTCGGCCGCTCCATTCTCGGCACGCCGGAGACGGTGCGTTCGTTCACGGCCGCGCGCCTGCGCGCTTACCTCGGGCGCAACTATCGCGGCCCGGACATGCTCGTGGCCGCGGCCGGCGCCGTCGATCACCAGCAGATCGTTGCCGAGGCGGAGAAGCGCTTCGCCAGCTTCGTCGGCCCGGCGGGACCTCAGCCGGAGCAGGCACATTTCAGCGGCGGCATGCGCGTCGAGACGCGCGACCTCGAGCAGGTGCACATCGCCATGGCGCTGGAAGGCCTGCCGGTGAAGAACGAGAATCTCTACAGCCTTCAGGTCTTCACCAGCGTGCTGGGCGGCGGCATGTCTTCGCGCCTGTTCCAGGAGGTGCGCGAAATCCGTGGCCTCTGCTACGCCATTCAGGCCTTCCACATGCCCTATAGCGACACCGGCATGTTCGGCCTCTATGCCGGCACCGACGAAGCCGACGCGCCCGAGCTGATGCGCGTCGTCATCGACGAGATCGGCAACGCCACCGAGACCATCAATGAGGCCGAGGTCAACCGCGCCAAGGCGCAGATGAAGGCCGGTCTCTTGATGGCGTTGGAGAGCTCCGAGGCGCGCGTCGGGCAGATCGCGCGGCAAATGCTGGCCTACGGCCGGCCGATCGGGCTCGACGAGATCGTCGCCAAGGTCGATGCCGTGACGGTGGAGAGCGCTCGCGCAGCGGGCCGCGCGCTGGTTGCGCGCGGGCGCCCGGCCATCGCCGCCCTCGGCCCCGGCAGCGGACTTGAAAGCACGGCCGCAATCGCGGAAAGTCTCGTGCGGCGCGCGGCCTGAACCGACGGAGCGCTCGCCGGCACCGTCATGGCGTTCTTCCGCACTGTCAGCTTTGGCGAGATCATTCCAGCCATCACCGGCGGCGGCGTGCTGTTGCGCACGCCGGTGAGCAGCGACTACGCCGAATGGGCCTCGGTGCGCGAGAAAAGCCGCGACTTTCTCACGCCCTGGGAGCCGACCTGGCCGGCCGACGACCTCTCCCGCAGCGCCTTCCGCCGGCGGCTCAAGCGCTACGCCGAGGACCAGCGCGGCGATCTCGCCTATGCCTTCCTGATCTTCCGCAGCGACGATGGCGCCCTGGTCGGCGGTCTGACGCTCGCCAATATCCGCCGCGGCGTGGCCCAGGCCGGCAGCATCGGCTACTGGGTGGGGCAGCCCTTTGCCCGCAAGGGCTACATGACTGCCGCCGTGCGGGCCTTGATTCCCTTCTGCTTTGGCACTTTGCGGCTGCACCGGCTGGAGGCGGCCTGCATTCCGGACAACGCCGCCTCGATCGGCCTCCTGGAGAAAACCGGCTTCAAGCGCGAGGGCTATGCCCGGGGCTACCTTTGCATCAACGGTGTCTGGCAGGACCATCTGCTCTACGCCCGGCTGAAGGACGACCCGGATTGAGCCGGGCCGGCCGGGGCCTTTCGCCGCCTTGCTATGCCGGCTTTGATATGCCGCCTTGGGCTTGCCACGCTTGGTTTGCTATAAGGCCGGCTCTGGGGACCTCTTAAAGACGAGCGAGACGAGATGGGTGGGGAGCGAAACCGATACGCCGGGCGGGCGGGGGCCTTGCTGGCGATCATGGCTGCGCTGGCGCTGGCCGGTTGCGGCAGCACGGGCGGCGCCAGCAGCTTCTTGAGCACATCGCCGCTCGACCTGTTCAAGTCGTCGTCGAAAGCCACGGCGACCGATGCCAACGCCTCGGCCGGCGCGCCCGAGGTCGACACCGACGTCGATTGTCCGGGTGTCCAGATCCGCAACGGCGCCTCGACCCTCATCATCGGCAGCAAGCCCGGCGACGCGGAGCCGGCCGCGCTCGATGTGCGCTATCAGGGCAGCATCGTGCGCACTGCGCGCGAGTGCCATGTCAATTCCGGCATGATGACCATGAAGATCGGCATTGAAGGCCGCGTCATCACCGGCCCGGCCGGCGGCCCCGGCACGGTCGATGTGCCGATGCGCATCGCGGTCGTGAAGGAAGGGGTCAACCCGCAAACCATCACCTCGAAATTCGGCAAAGAGTCGGTGACGTTGGCCGGCGACGTCGATCGCGTCACATTCACCCATATCGACCCGGATATCACCTTCCCGCTACCGCAGCCGGCGGGCGCCATCGACTCCTATGTGGTCTATATCGGCTTCGATCCGCTTGGCGCCAAGCCGGAGAAGAAGCCGCCGGCCAAGCGCAAGCCGCATGCGGCCGCCAAGCCGAAGCAGAGTTGAGGGATTTCTGTCCCGGGCGCGATGCAGCGTGAGCGCCGCGAACGCTGCTTCGCTGACCCGGGACCGCCAAAAATCCGAAATTTCGTAAGGCCCCGGATTGCCTACCTAGCGACGGCTCGCGGACGGCCGCTCCGGATGCTATATTCGCGTGAGTGCCGATTAACCGAGGTCGCGATGGCTCACGAGCGCATTGATATGAATCCTGAGATCATGGGTGGCAAGCCCGTGGTGCGGGGTACACGCATTCCGGTGGAGACGGTGCTGCGCAAGCTTGGCGCGGGCGTGACGGCCGATGCGATCCTCGCCGACCATCCGCGGCTGACGCGTGAGGACATTCTCGCCGCGCAGGCATTTGCTGCCGACTATCTGGCTGACGAAGACCTTATTTACGGCTGACCGTGCGCTGGCTCGTCGACGAGTGCGTGGATGCCGCCTTGGTGAGGCGGCTGCGCAGTGGTGGGCATGATGTCATCTACATGGCAGAAATAGCACCCGCGTCGACCGACGCCGAGGTCATGGCACGCGCGCAGCATGAGGAGCGGCTGCTTCTGACGGAAGACAAAGATTTCGGCGATCTGGTGTTTCGCCGGAGCGGACGGATTCCAGGCGTGCTTCTGTTGCGTCTCGATCCAGCCATGCATGCATTGAAAGCGCGGCGACTTGAGGCGGCGATCGAGCGGTTCGGCGACAGTTTGTTCGGACGGTACGTTATTGTGGAAGAAACGCGTTTTCGGTTGCGGCCACTGAGGGCGTGACAATGGAAATGTGCCGACCAAGAAAAGTTCGGCGTTGGCCAAATCGATCTACCAGCCCCTTAAATCCATCACCGCGCTCTTGAGTGCGCGCATGTCCGTGATCACCATGCGGGCGCCGGCCGAAAGCAAATTGGTGCCGAGCTGACTGCCCGCGTGGCTTCCGCCGACAAAGCCGATCACTGTCATGCCGGCGGCCACGCCGGCGGCGACGCCGACCGCCGAATCCTCAACGACGACGCATTCGCGGGGTGGGACCCGCATCATCTTGGCCGCATGCAGGAACAAGTCCGGCGCCGGCTTCCCTTGCGCGACATCGCTGGCGGAAAACAGGTAAGGCTCGAAGAAGCGGATCAGATCGGTGCTCTCCAGGCTCACGCGCATGCGTTCGAGCGAGGACGAGGAGGCGACGCATTTCGGCCCGCGCAGCCAGGACAGCGCGTGCGCCGCGTGCGCGGTCGCGCGCAGTTCATTGCGGAAGCGTTGCAGCGTGGTCGCGGCAACGGTCGCGGCGAAACCGGCGGGCAGCCTGCGGCCGGCGGCGATCTCGACCTCGCTGAACATGTCGGTCTGCCGGCGCCCGGTGAAGTACCGCGCGACAAGATCGGGCGTCAGCGGAAAGCCGGCCCGCATGAATTCTTGCGACACGATAGCCGTTGCCAGCGGCTCGCTGTCGACGAGCACGCCGTTGCAATCGAAGATGACCACAGGTCCCCCGACGCTGTGCGGCCGGTTCGTCCGGCCCCCCACGCAACGAAACGAATCATTTGCGGAGAATACGTCTCGCGCGCAGGTTGGCATAGATGGCATGCGTCGCGGCTTGCGGGGATTAGCGGGGAAAAGCCGCGTTCGCTCATACTACTGCCTTAACCCGTGCAATGGAACGCACGCTATCTCGGCCTAGATGTGGAGCCTCAACAGGTTGTCCTCGGACAGACCGAGTCTGCTGATAGGTGTCCTGGCCTTCAGACTACCATGGGGTCTGTGCCAGTTGTAGCGATAGAGCCAGATCGGGAGCTCTGCGTTGCGGCCATCGGAATG
>DATARB010000280.1:0-16060 GCA_036264375.1 Pseudolabrys sp. | reverse complement strand
GATGTGCGTGGTGTTGTGCATGGAGGTGGTGATGCGCTGCGACAGCACGCCCGACTTCGCCATGTAGTGGATGCGCTCGATCTTCACATCCTCGAAATAAGGCCAATTCGGCGACTGATAGCCGAAGCGATGGGACAGGTTGTAGAACTCCAGCCCCATGCTGTTGTTGAGGTCTTCTTCAAACATCACGCCGCGAATTTTCTTGGCCACGGCATCCTCCCCTGTTTGTCGCGCGCTTGGCGCTTCACGTTTCTGCGAAAATCGTCGGTCGGTCAGGCTTTATGGACGCGCGGCGTTTCTCACGCCGCTGCCGCATTCATATGTGCTTCCAACGCCTGCTTCGTCGCAAGCAGCCGCGCGGCGATCAGCGCGTGCTGTTCCTCGAAGCGCTGGCTCGGCACCGGCACGGAAATCGCCACCGCGTTGCCGAGCGGGTCGTGCAGCGCGACGCCGGCCGCGGAGATGCCGAGGCTGTGCTCCTCGCGGTCGAAGGCGACGCCGGTGCGGCGCACGGTCTTGAGCTCGGCGAGCAGAACATCGAGCTTGGTGATGGTGTTCGGCGTACGCGCTTCGTAAGCGCGGCCAATCAAAGCTTCCACCGCGGTATCGGACAACTGCGCGAGATAGGCCTTGCCGTTGGCGGTGCAATACAAAGGGAACGTCTCGCCGACGGCCGACACCGTGCGCAGGCGCTGCGAACCGATCACCTGGTCGATGAAGACGAGATGATCCTTCTTCACCGTCGAGAGATCGACGGTCTCGTGCAGCTCTTCCGACAGCCGTTCGAGGTGGGGACGCGCCAGCGCGATGAAGTCGCTGCGCACCGACGCGGCGAGCCGCAGGATCGTGGGACCCAGCCGCACGCGGCCGTTCGGCGTGGCGGCGATGACGAGCTTTTCGGTTTCGAGCGCGGCGACGATGCGCTGTACCGTAGAGCGGGCAAGGTTCACGCGCTGGGCGATCTGGCCGAGGCTGAGCCCTGAATTTTCGTCTTCAAGGGCGCGCAGGATGGTCGCCGCGCGGGCGATGACCTGTACCTGACTCTTCTCGTTGGTGACGAGGCGGCTGTCTGACATTTCCATCCCTGTGTGCCAGCGGTCTCTGCCGCCTTGCATCCTGGGACAGCTTAACCCAATATCCGATACAGCCAAGAGAAAAATGCAAGCGCCGTTTCACGGCGCGGAAACGTGTGAGGAAACATATGGTTCAGAAGATCGCGCTCGAAGAGCATTTCCTGTCGCCGGGTCTCGTCGACTATTGGAAGCCGACAGTGACCGAAGTGCCCCCGGCTTTCGCCGAGCATTTGTTCAAGCGGCTCACGGACTTCAGTGGCGCTCGCCTCGAGACGATGGACAAGGCCGGCATCGCTAAGGCCGTGCTCGCAGTCTCAGGTCCGGGCGTGCAGGCCGAGCGCGATCCGGCGACGGCGACGAAGAAGGCGCGTGAAGCCAACGATTTCCTGGCGCAAGAAATCCACAAGCGGCCGGATCGCTACGCAGGCTTTGCCCACATCGCGGTACAGGATGCGCGCGGCGCCGCCGACGAACTCGAGCGCTGCATGCGCGATTTGAAGTTCTGCGGCGCGATGATCAACGGCCACACCAACGGCCTCTATCTCGACGACCGCTCGCTCGATCCGTTCTGGGAGCGCGCGGAGGCGTTGGGCGCGGTCGTCTACATCCACCCGACCGATCCGCTGACGCCGGCGCCGGTGCTCAACGGCGTCCCGGCCTTGCGCCGCGCGACCTGGGAGTGGGGCTTCGAGACGGGCTCGCATGCTCTTCGCCTCGTCTTCAGCGGCTTGTTCGACCGCTTCCCCAAAGCGCGCGTGGCGCTCGGCCACATGGGCGAGACGCTGCCGTATCTGCTCTGGCGTTTCGACAGCCGCGCGAAGCTGTATGGCGTCGAACTCGCCAAGCCGCCCTCGCAATACATCAAGGAGAACATCTGGGTCACGGTCTCGGGCGTGTTTGCCGCCGAGCCGTTGCGCTGCGCGGTCGATGCGCTCGGGCGCGACCGCGTGATGTTCGCCGCCGACTATCCGTTCGAGAACGCGGAGGAGGCGGGGCACTTCATGGACAGCGTGGCAATCGAAGAGCCGCTGCGCGCGGATGTGGCGTACAACAACGCGGCGAAGCTGTTGCGGCTGTCGTAAGCCTCTCGGTTGTCATGCGCGGGCTTGTCCCGCGCATCTCGCTCAGGCGGGCACGGCATTGCCATCCTAAGCGAGATGGCCGGGACAAGCCCGGCCATGACAAGACAATCACCCAATCACCCTGACCGGCTTCTTATCCAGCCACGCGCGGATGTCCTCGACGATGTCGGGGAAATATTTGCGGTAGTTCTGCTCGCTCACGTAGCCGAGGTGCGGCGTGATGACGACATTGTCGAGCTTGCGGTAGGGATGATCGAGCGGCAGCGGCTCGACCTCGAACACGTCGAGGCCGGCGCCGGCGATTGTCTTCTCTTGCAGGGCCTTCAAGAGCGCGGCCTGATCGACGATCGGCGCGCGCGCCGTGTTGATGAGGTAGGCGGACTTCTTCATGCGGCCGATGTCGCCGGCATTGATCAGCCCGCGCGAGCGCTCGCTGAGCTGATAGTGGATCGTCACGAAATCGGCGTTGCGAAACAGGTCCTCGCGGGAGGCGTAGTCGACGCCCGCCTCCTTCGCCTGCTCCGGCGTGAGGTTCTGGCTCCAGCCGATCACCTTCATGCCGAAGGCCTTGCCCACGTTGGCAACGCGCTGGCCGAGCTTGCCGAGGCCGACGATGCCGAGGGTTAGCCCTTCCAGGTCCTGCCCGATGGTGACCTGCCAGGGTGCGCCGGCTTTGAGCCGTGCATTTTCGAAACCGATGCGGCGGGTGAGTTCCAGCATCAGGCCGAAGGCGATGCCGGTCGTCGGGTTGCCCACCGCGCCGGTGCCGCAGACCGTGACACCGCGCTCGGTGGCCGCCTTGATATCGAATGAGTTGTTCTTGGCGCCGGTGGTGATCAGAAGCTTCAGGTCGGGCAGCGCCTCGATCACATTGCGCGGGAAAGCGGTGCGCTCGCGCATGCCGACGACGATGGCAAACCCTTGCAGGGCTTTGATCGCCTCGTCCTGGCTGGCGAACGGCTCGTTGAAGACCTTGATCTCGACGTCCTTGGCGATGGGGGACCAGTCGGCGAAGGTCGTCGCCACGTTCTGGTAATCGTCGAGAATAGCTGCGCGGAGCATCCCTGTCTGCCTTTCGCTTACTCCTTGCGCATGGTCTTGACCGAAAACCGGTACCCACTTTTCGGGACCACGCGCGCCCGGACGTCCCGGGCGGCGGCAGATTAGGGCGGCGTTACTTCGTTGTCATTCCGGGGCGCGTTCCTCTTGGCTGTCATGCGCGGGCTTGACCCGCGCATCCCGCTTAGGAGGGCACTGCCTCGCTAAGCGAGATGGCCGGGACTAGCCCGGCCATGACACAAACCTCTCACCCCTGGCACTTGATCCCGTGCTTGGCGTGCCATGCCGGCCCTGGGCCGCGCATGTAATGCTGCTCGGGCCGGTAGGGCCGCATGGCGTCGCGGGTGACCTCGTGCCAGAAGGCGGCGAGGCAGCGGCCAAGGCTGACGAACGGGCGCGGCATCCAGGGGGTGGAACCTGCAAAGTCTGACATTGCGCGACTCATGACACTCTCCCCACTCCGACCGCGGGCCATCCGGGTCCGCGTATCCCTTCGTCGCCACCTCAGGCGCGGAGGTTCATGGGGGATCATGGCGCTCGGGCAGTTAAATCGGCGTGAGGAAGCTCACAATCCGAAGAACTTTATATTCAACCTTTCCGAAATCCTGCCAATCGCCCAGTAAGGTTACCGCGAAGGTGCAGCCCGCTTGCCCTTTTGGGCTCCCCTCGCTACATCAGCCCGCGTATTTCCCGAACAAAGCGTCCGGCGGCGCGCGCGGTTGCGCGAGCCGATTCAGGCCGGAAAACAAGGGTTTCAGGGTCCATGAACGGTCGCCAATTCATCTACCACATGCAGGGCCTGACCAAGGCCTATCCGGCCGGGAAGAAGGTCCTGGAGAACATCAACCTGTCCTTCTACCCGGACGCCAAGATCGGCGTGCTCGGCGTGAACGGCTCGGGCAAATCCACATTGCTGCGCATCATGGCCGGCATCGACACCGAATTCAGCGGCGACGGCTGGGTCGCCGAGGGCGCCCGTGTCGGCTATCTGCCGCAGGAACCCCAGCTCGATCCGGAAAAGTCGGTGCGCGCCAATGTCGAGGAGGGCGTCGCCGATAAGCGCGCGCTGCTCGATCGCTATAACGAGTTAGCGATGAACTATTCCGACGAGACGGCCGACGAGATGGCGAAACTCCAGGATATCATCGATAGTCAGAATCTCTGGGATCTTGATTCGAAGGTCACTCAGGCGATGGATGCGCTGCGTTGCCCATCCGACGATGCCGAGGTCGCCAAGCTCTCCGGCGGCGAGCGCCGGCGCGTGGCGCTGTGCAAGCTGCTGCTCGAGGAACCGGAGCTGCTGCTGCTCGACGAGCCGACCAACCATCTCGACGCCGAAAGCGTGAACTGGCTGGAAGGGCATTTGCGCAATTATCCCGGCGCGATCCTGATCGTCACCCACGACCGCTACTTCCTCGACAACGTCACCAGTTGGATCCTCGAGCTCGACCACGGCCGCGGCATACCCTACGAGGGGAACTATTCGTCCTGGCTCGAGCAGAAGCAGAAGCGGCTGGAGCAGGAAGGCCGCGAAGACGAGGCGCGCCGGCGCACGCTGGAACGCGAGCAGGAGTGGATCCAGTCGTCGCCCAAGGCGCGGCAGGCGAAATCCAAGGCGCGCTATCAGCGCTACGAAGAGCTGCTCAAGATCGCCAACGCCAAGACCAACATCACCGCGCAGATCACCATTCCGGTCGCCGAGCGACTCGGTCAGAATGTGGTCGATTTCGAGAACCTCAAGAAGGGCTTCGGCGACAACCTGCTGATCGACGATCTCACCTTCAAGCTGCCGCCCGGCGGCATTGTCGGCGTGATCGGCCCGAACGGCGCCGGCAAGACCACGCTGTTCCGCATGATCACAGGCCAGGACAAGCCGGACGAAGGCACGATCAAGATCGGTGAGTCGGTGCACCTCGGCTATGTCGATCAGTCGCGCGACGCGCTCGACGGCAAGAAGACCGTCTGGGAGGAAATCTCCAACGGGCAAGACATCATTCTGCTCGGCAAGAAGGAGATGAACTCGCGCGCCTATTGCTCGCTGTTCAACTTCAAGGGCGCCGATCAGCAGAAGAAGGTCGGCACGCTTTCCGGCGGTGAGCGCAACCGCGTGCATCTCGCCAAGATGCTGCGCTCGGGCGCGAACTTGCTGCTACTCGACGAACCGACCAACGATCTCGACGTCGACACGCTGCGCGCTCTGGAAGAGGCGCTCGAGGATTTCGCCGGCTGCGCCGTGATCATCAGCCACGACCGCTGGTTCCTCGACCGTATCGCCACGCACATGCTCGCCTTCGAGGGCGAGAGCCATGTCGAGTGGTTCGAGGGCAACTTCCAGGATTACGAGGCCGACAAGATGCGGCGCCTGGGCACGGACTCGGTGATCCCGCACCGGCTGAAGTACAAGAAGTTCACCCGCTAAGTCAGAACTGGAGCCCGAATGCAGGGCCAGCCGAGCCGGACCGCAAAGCGCGCAGCACAATATCGGGCGGCGCATCAAGTGCTCGACGGCGGCACGGTCTTCGAGGACCCTTACGCGTTGCCGATCATCGGCGAAACGCCGGAAGGCTTTCGCCGGGATGCCTGGGACAAGCCCGGCGACCGGTTGATGCGGTTGTTCGTGGCGGCGCGCAGCCGTTTCGCCGAGGACTGCGCGGCGAAGGCGGTGGCGCGCGGCGTGCGCCAGATCGTCGTGCTCGGCGCCGGACTCGACACGTTCGGCTTGCGCAATCCGCACGCCCAGACGGGCGCCGTGGTTTTCGAAGTCGATCACCCCGCGACGCAGGCATGGAAGCGCGCGAGCATCGCCAGGGCGGGCATTGCCATGCCCGAATGGCTGAGGTTCGTGCCGGGCGATTTCGATCGCGGAGATCTGGCCGAGCGGCTCGCCGCGGCAGGCGTCGATCTCGACCGCGCGGCCTTTTTCATCTGGCTCGGCGTCGTGGTCTATCTCAACAAGCGGGCGTTCCGCGCGACGCTGTCGACGATCGCGCAGGTGCCCGGCGGCGAAGTAGTGTTCGACTATGGCGAGCCGCCGGGGGCCTATTCCGGCGCCCGCCGCGAGGCGCTCGAGGCCAGGATGGCGCGGGTGGCGGTCCTTGGCGAGCCGTGGCTCAGCTTCTTCACGCCGGCCGAGCTTGCCGCCGAACTGCGACAGACCGGGTTCTCGGAGATGGACGATCTGGGGCCGCACGAGATCGCGCTGCGCTATCTCAGCGATCTCCGGCCACCGGAGGCATCGGGCGCCCATCTCGTCTGGGCGAGGCGGGGCTAGGACTGCATAGAGGCGGATCGAAGCGGTGCCGCAAGCACTGCGGAACTCCCTCTCCCCGTTGTGGAGAGGGTTGGGGTGAGGGGGCCTAGGACTCTCGATCGGCTATAACCCCTCACCCGGATCGCTCCCGAAGTCGGATAAATCCGACTTCGGCCGCGATCCGACCTCTCCCTATGGGAGAGGTGAAGAGAGGCACAGCAGCAAACCGCTACTTCATCGCTATCGCCGGATCGATGAGATCCTTGGCGATGAAAGCCTTGTAGTCCGGCTGCGCGGCGAGATTGCCCAGCGCGATCTGCGTCGCCATGGCGACCTTGAGCGCGTCCGGCGTGATGTCGACGCTCTTGGGATAGACGCCATCGCTCAGCATGCGCTTCACCGACGCCTCGACCACGACTGGGTCGAGCGTCGGGAATTCCTTCTTGGCGATCTCGACCGACTTAGCTTCATTGGTCTGCATGAAGCGCATCGCCAACTCCATGCCTTTCACGACGCGCTCTGCCGAGTCGGCGTCGACATCGGTGCGGGCGGTAACGGCGGAGAACGCGTAAGCGCCGTAGAGCTTGGGAAAGCCGACCACGACCTTCATGCCTTTGGCGACGACCTGATCGAGGCCGGGCTCATACATCACCGCGACTTTCGCCTGCTTGGCGAGGAACGGCCCCGGCTCGGAGCCGATCTGCACCTGGATCATGTCGACGTCGGTCTTGGCGTCCAGGCCGTTCTCTTTGAGTAGCTTGATGAACAGCGATGTGCTGGTTGTCGGCATCAGCCCGGTGACGATCTTCTCGCCCTTGAGGTCTTTGACGCTCTCGAACTTGAAGTCGGGCGTCGTGGCGATCCACACGGCAGCGCCGTTGACGACATTGGCGACGATATGCACCGGCGCGCCCTTGGAGGCGGCAATGGCGGTCCATTCCGGGCCGTGGATCGAGAATTGCGCGCTCTTGGAAATCACGGCGGAGAGCGCGACGCTCGGCGCGCCGGCGGTTTCCTTGGTGACGTCGAGGCCCTGCTGGGTGAAGAAGCCCTCGTCGATCGCCACGTAGAGCGGCAGATAAAGCATCGATTGGAAGGCCTGCGAGATGACGACCTTCTTGCCTTCAGCAAAGGCCGGCGCGGTGATGGTGAGCGCGGCGGTGAGCGCGGCAGCATGCATCAATCGAGACAGCAATCGCATCGAACGTCTCCTGGTGAATGAAAAGAGGCCCTAGACTTGAATTTGTGCGTGCGTCGTCGCCTGCTTCCACGGCAGAGCGAGGCGCTCGATCACATCGATGACGTGATAGAGAACGAACCCCATCAGCATGAGGACGAAGAGGCCGGCCCAGACCGTGTTGAGGTCATAGAGGCTCGAGGCGTTGTAGATCAGGTGGCCCAGGCCCTGCTGCGAGGAAATGAATTCGCCGACCACCGCGCCGACCAGCCCGAAGCCGATGTTGATGCGGAAGGTGGCGATCATCGCCGGGATCGTGGACGGCACCACGGCCCGGTAGAATATCTGATGTTTGTTCGCGCCCATCGAGAACAGAAGCGATTGCAGATCGGGGTCGGCGTCCTTTGCGGCCTGATAGGCGGCGATGAGCGCGACGATGGCGGTGAGCGAGACGGCGAGCGCGACCTTCGAGATCAGGCCGGTGCCGAACCAGAGGATGACGATCGGCGCGAAGGCGATCTTCGGCACGCTGTTGATGGCCACGATGAACGGCTCGACCAGGCGCGCGACGAAGACCGAATACCAGAGCGCGAGCCCTGCGAGGGACCCGACGACGGTGCCGATGACGAAGCCGAGCGCGGCTTCCATCAAGGTGTACCAGGTGTCGGTCAGAAGCTGCCCGCTCATGAGCATCTGGTAGGTAATTTTGGCGATGCCGGAGGGCGCGCCGACGAGGAAGTCGGAAATCCAGCCGACGCGGACGCCCAGCTCCCAGGCGGCGAAGAAGACGATCACGGCGACGATTTGGAGCACGCCGCGGCCGGTGGTCGTGTCGAACGACCGCCGCTTGCGCGGGGGCGCGGCGGTTTTTGATGTGGGCCCGGTCTTGTCCACGGTGATCGAACTCATGACGCCGCCGCCATGGTCTGGATGTCGAGCTCCCCGCACAGCATGTGGAAGTAGCTCGAGAAGCGCGGATTGCCGCGCGCCGCGACCGGCGAGGATTCCGCGATGTCGATCTCGTGCACGGCTTTGACGCGCGAGGGACGTCCGCTGAGCACCACTACGCGTTTCGAGAGCGCCACCGCCTCGTCGATATCGTGCGTGACGAGCACGACGGTCTTCTTGAATTTCTCCACCGCCTCCTTCAGCACGCCTTCCAGGTAAAGGCGCGTCTGGTAATCGAGCGCGGAAAACGGCTCGTCGAGCAGCAGAATGTCGGGGTCCATGATCAAGGTGCGGATCAGCGCCACGCGCTGGCGCATGCCGCCGGACAGGGTCTTCGGATAGGCGCTTTCGAAACCCGAGAGACCGAACGAGGCGAGATGCCGGCGCGCCTTCTCGACCGCCTCGCGGCGATCGACGCCGCGCATTTCGAGGCCCAGCAGCACATTGTCGAGCACGGTGCGCCAGGGGAACAGCAGGTCCTTCTGCATCATGTAGCCGACATGGCCGCGCAGGCTGGCGATCTCTTCGTTGCGATGCAGCAGAGTGCCGGCGTCGGGCGAGACCAGCCCGGCGACGATGTTGAAGATCGTGGATTTGCCGCAGCCGCTCGGGCCGATGATACTGACGAAGTCCTGCTCGCGAATGTCGAAATTCAGACCGTCGAGGACGTGGACGGCCCCGCCTTTGGCGGGGAAAGACTTCTGGATATTGCGAACGCTGAGCTGAACTGACGCAGACGCCATGGCCTCTCCTTTTGGCCATCTCACGCAACATGCGTGCCAGATCCTCCGGCCCGGAAATGTTGCGCGATGTTCGCTATTTAGACCGTCACTATACCTCTCGCGGCGCGTTCCGTGCCGCTGAGTTGTGCAATCTGGGATCGGCACGCCACTCCGTTGTGCAAGAGCGTCGCCGGCACGCAAAACTTTCCCAAAAACATGGCGATGCGCGCCGCCCGCGACCCCGTGCCGCGCGGCCGATGGCGCGCGGAACGGCCGGAGGCGGTCATGCTTCGGCCATTCCGAATCGCCTATAAGGAGCGGCCATTTCGCGAGACGGCGCCGGGGTGTCGTTTTGCGCCAGCATGGGGTGACGCGCATGTCGATGGCTGCCGACGATCCCGTGGTGCCGCCGGATGCACCGGGCCTGCGCCCGCTGCCGCAGCTTATCTTCTCGTCGCGCTGGCTGCAGGTTCCACTCTATCTCGGCCTGATCGTGGCGCAGGGCGTCTACGTGGTGCTCTTCCTCAAGGAGCTATGGCACCTCGTGCTCGGCGCCATGAATTTCACCGAGCAGGAGATCATGCTGCTGGTGCTCGGCCTGATCGACGTGGTGATGATCTCGAACCTGCTGATCATGGTGATCGTCGGCGGCTATGAGACGTTCGTGTCGCGGCTCGAGCTGGAGCGGCATCCCGATCAGCCGGAATGGCTCAGCCACGTCAATGCCAGCGTGCTGAAGATCAAGCTCGCGATGGCGATCGTCGGCATCTCGTCGATCCATCTGCTGCGCACCTTCATCAATGCCGGTTCGCTCGGCCGGCCGGATGTGCCCTATACCGAGGCGGGCGTGATGTGGCAGACGATCATCCACGGGCTGTTCATCCTGTCGGCGATCGGTATCGCCTATGTCGAACACCTCAGCCAGTCGGCTTACGCCAGGTCGATGGCCAAGCACTAGGACAGCTATTGCGGATCGTTGCCGGAATTCTTGTTGTGATCGCGTTGCTGACGCCGGCGCAAAGCTTTGCGGCCGACGCGGCGTTCGAGCAGTGGCTGCAAAGCGTCTGGCCGCAGGCCGAGGCGCTCGGCGTGTCGCGCACGACCTTCGACGCGGCGATCCGCGGCCTTGAGCCGGACTATTCGCTGCCCGATCTCGCAATTCCCGGGCGGCCGGAAAAGCCGCCGCCGGGCCAGCCGGAATTCGTGCAGACGCCGTCGCAGTATCTGCGCGAGGCGACCTTCGACCGCCTCGCCACACGCGGCCGCCAGCTCGCCGCGCAATATCGCGACACACTTTCGCGCATCGAACGCGAGATCGGCGTGCCGGGCAATGTGGTGCTGGCGATCTGGGCGCGCGAGACCGATTACGGCGGCTATTCGCTGCCGCACGACGCCATCCGCGTGCTCGCCACCCAAGCCTATGCCGGCAAGCGCAAGGACTTCTTCCGCAACGAGTTCCTACACGTCCTGAAGATGCTGCAGGACGGCGTGCCGCGCGCCGATCTGCGCTCCTCGTGGGGCGGCGCCATGGGTCTCACGCAGTTCCTGCCGTCCGAGTATTACAAATACGCCGTCGATTTCGATGGCGACGGCCGCGCCGACATCTGGCGTTCGGTGCCCGACGCACTCGCCTCGGCGGCGAAGCAACTCGCCGGCAAAGGCTGGCAGAGGGGCGAGCGCTGGGCCTACGAAGTGCGCGCCCCGCAGGCCGCCGATTGCAGCATCGGCGTGCCGGACGTGACGATGCCGATCGGCGAGTGGGTGAAGCGCGGCTTCGTGCCGCTCGGGCGCAAGCTCAGCGCGGCGGAGCTGGCGCTGCCGGCCTCGCTGTTGCAGCCGGAAGGCAGTTACGGGCCGGCCTTCCTGACGCCGAAGAATTACTACGTGATCAAGGACTACAATTATTCCGATCTCTACGTGCTCTTCGTCGGCCACCTGAGCGACCGTATCGGCGGCGCGGCGTCCTTCGTCACGCCCTGGAGCCAGAATGCCCAGCTCAAGACGGCGGATGTCGAGCTGATGCAGCAGCGGCTCACCGCGCTCGGGCTCTACAAAGACAAGATCGACGGCAAGGCGGGCATGCTCACCCGCGCGGCGCTCGGCGCCTATCAGAAGAAGAACGGCTTGAAGGTCGATTGCTGGCCGACGGCGGACGTGCTCGCGCACATGCGGCGGTAGGGCATACGCGCTTAGGATCGCCGCTTGGTCCGCTCATTCCCGCGCAAGCGGGAATCCAGGGGCCAACAGTAACTCGGCATGTTGTTGCGCTGGGTCCCGCTTTCGCGGGGACGAGCGGATCTCTGTGTTCATCTCGAAACAAAAACGCCCGGCACAAAGGCCGGGCGTTTGTATCGTCTTGAGGCTTTGAACGACGCGTCAGTCGCAAACGCGGACGCGGCGATGTTGCCAGCCGTAGCCGTCGACCCAAATTCGCTGCCGTTCGATGTGGCAGACCGGGCCCCCGTCGTATTCCTCGACGTAACGCGGCGGCGGCGGTGGCGCGACATAGACCGGAGCCGGCTGGCTGTTGGCGATCGCCCCGCCGATGATGGCGCCGGCGGCAAGGCCGCCGACAACACCGGCGGCCACGCCGCAGCCGCCACATCCGGCTTGAGCGGAAGAGGGTATGGCGGCGGCCACCAGGCCGGCCGCAGCAAGAGCGATGATCGTGTGCTTCATTGATAGTTCCTTACGGCCGAGAGCGTTAGCCGGATGATGCGCCCCCATCCCTTACGCGAAGCTTAAGGGCAGATGAATCGCGGGCGGCTCCAGCCCACGAAGTTCCCCCAGCGGTCATGCAACGGACGGCGCGCCCAATACCCGCCCGGGCAAGCCGCCGGATACGGTGCGGCATAGCCGTTGTAGGCGACATAGCCGGGCTCCGGCGCATAGTAGCGCGGCTGGCTGTTCGCAATCGCACCACCGATGATGGCGCCAGCGGCGAGGCCGCCGATCACGCCGGCGCCGACGGCACAGCCGTAGCAGCGGGCGTCCGCCGCCGTCGGCGCGCCCAGCGTGCCGACCGCAATGGTCGCGGCGGTCGCAACCGCCAGGATTGTCTTCTTCATAGGATTGTCCCTCTGGTGACGGCGAAACTGTCCTGACTTGGCCGCCCGTCCCCCTCGGCCAAAAGGAATGTTCCAATATGTCGGAATTTAGGTCGGGTTTCCCCTCTCCCCTCATAAAAAGCCCGATTTCGCTAACGAAACCGGGCCTTTTAGCGTCATGCCGTATTTGCTTCGGCTTTAGTCTCAGACCGCGCGCTTCAGGCCTTAGTTACAAACCCGCACGCGGCGCCAGGTCCAACCCCAGCCATCCCATACGCGCTGACGCGACCACCAGCAGGACGGCCCGTAATAGACCGGGCCAGGGCCGTAGCCGTAATAGGCGGGGCCGTAACCATAGTAAGGCCGCGCGGCGGCCGAGCCGATAATCGCGCCGGCGGCAAGGCCACCGACGACACCCGCGGCGACCGCGCCGCCGCCGTACCCCCACCGTGCCTGCGCCGGTTGCGGCGTAGCCACGGCCGCGAGGCCGAGGGCCGAGACGGTTGCAAGCGTTGTCAGGGTCTTCGTGATTCTCGTCATAGCGCACCTCTCCAGGTTCGCGGGGCCGTATTTATTGAACGGCCGAGTTGCTCAAGTCCTGCGATTAGGTCCGCAGGGGTAACGTCTCTCTTGTCGGCCAAGTTCCCGCTTTGGCCGTGAATGCAGGGTGAACGCGGCGTCCGGAAAGGCCTTTCGGCAGGGCTGAAATGGATTAAATTTTGGCAAGACTTGCGGCGCGATTGCGGCGTTCGCGCGTGCGAATTAAAGCGAAGAGTAACGGAAATAATTAGGGGACATTCCGCCTATTGCCGGGCGCGCTTGCTCTTCGCCTTCGCCGCCGTCGGTCGCTTCGCGGTCTTGGCATGCCCATTCGCCTTACGGCGGGAGTGATGCTTGCGGCGCACCAGCGCGCGGCCGACGCTGTTCAGGAACAGTTTCTCAAGCGGATAGCTCAAGCGCCGCACCGCGGCGGGCAGCGACAGCCAATCCACGGCGGAGATGTCACGCGTGAGATCGCGGCTCGGACTTTCCGCCGCCTGCATGTGCCAGAACTGCACGAGTTTAGGCCGGCCCTGCGTACGGTAGGTGATGGCGCCCAGGAACTCGCGTACCTCCACGCGGTGGCCGGTTTCCTCGAACACCTCGCGGCGCGCGCCGGCGACCGGACGCTCCTTCACCTTCAGCTTGCCGCGCGGAAGCACCCAGCGATCGTCCTTGCTGCGCTGGACGACGGCAATGCGCGGGCTCGCGCCGCTGCGCACCACTATGCCACCTGCCGCTTGGATAGGCTTGCGCGCCATACCGCCGCGATTCCCCCGAAACGCCTATCCAATGCTTAGCAAAAATGCGTCCGGCCCTGTGAATGAAATTGCGTGCGCCTGTGTGTTTGTGGGGATTTCTCCACTGCATGACCGGCGTCATATTTTTGTCGTCGGCGAGGTGTCCTGCGACGATTTTCCAGCGGTCGTCCCCGCGAACGCGGGGACCCAGTACTCCACAGCCTCTCGATGCGCTGCGGCGTACTGGATCCCGGGTCTCGCTTCGCTCGCCGGGATGACGGCCGTTCGCTCATCGCGAGGCCGAACTGACTCTGAAAACAGAATGGCCGGGGCGACCCCGGCCATACGGCACCGATCGGCTGTGGCATTTCGCACATGCGGCTTTGAAACCGCGGTCGCTCAGTTGAACTTTAAGCCGGCCGCCTTGGCGATCTTCAGGTTCAACGCGATCTCGCGCTTGATCATCTCGTCCATTTCCGTTGGCGAGAGCGGCGAGGGCTCGACGCCCTGCACGGCAAGCTTGTTCTGCACGTCCGGCAGCGCCAGCGCCTTGGTCACTTCGGCATGCAAGCGCTCGATGATCGGCCGCGGCGTCTTTACCGGGGCCAGAAGGCCGTTCCAGTAGTTGAAATCCGAATCCTTGTAGCCGGCCTCGAGCGACGTCGGCACGTCGGGCAACGACGGCGAGCGCTTGGTCGAGGTGACGACGAGCGGCAACAGTTTTCCGTCCTTGATGAACGGCATCGAGGAGGAGATGCCGATGCAGCAGAAGTCGACGCGGCCGGTCATCACCTCGGTAAGCGCCTCCGGCCCGCCGCGGAACGGGATGTGCGTCGCCTTCAGGCCAGCGCTGACGATGAAGCGTTCGGCCGCCCAGTGCGTGGCGCTGCCGACGCCGGCCGAGGAGAAGGTCATGTTGCCGTCTTTCGCCTTGTCGACCAGTTCCTGCACCGTCTTGATGCCTTTCGACGGCGCGATCAGCAGCACGTTCGGCACGCTGCCGAAGCAGGCGACGCCGGCGAAGTCGGCGGCGGGATCGTAGCTCAGATGTGGATAGGCGGCAGGCGCGCCGGAGTGGGCGGCGGCATTGATGAGCAGCGTGTAGCCATCCGGATCGGCTTTGGCGACGTAGGCCGAGCCAATGGTGCCGCCAGCGCCGCCGCGGTTGTCGATGATGATGGTCTGTCCGAGTTGCTGCGACAGCGGATCGGTGACGATGCGGCCGATGATGTCGATGGTGCTGCCGCCGGAGAAGGGCACCACGGCGCGGATCACGCGGTCCTTCGGCCAGGTGTCCGCCCAGGCGGTGCGTGAGATCGCCGGGGCCGCGAGCGCGGCGGAGGCGAGCGTGAGAAAGCGGCGGCGGCTGGTCAGGCGCATGAGTTTCCTCGTTGTATTGTCAGGCGCATGGGCTCGTTATGTGTCCCATGGCGTATCGGCGCGGATCATGCCTATCGCGGTTCCCAGCGGGAAGGGGCGCACGAAAAAATAGTTCTCCCGCATCGTGAAAATGCGCCATTTAACCCGATCGTAACGGCGGTGGCCGCTTCATGGCCGCATGCAGAAGGCAGCCGTGCCGAGGATGGTCACCACCGTGGCGCGCAGCTTCGTCGCCGCCGCGGCCTTTGCCTATGTGTTCGATCTCCTCCGGCAGACGCACGATCATCTGACGAACGGCACGGGGCGCACGCTCGGCGACGACTTCATCAACTACTGGTCGGGCGGGTTTCTCGCGCTGCACGGGCGCGCGATGGAGGTTTACAGCTACACGGGCTTCCACGCGTTCGAGCAGAGCGTGGCCGGGCCGGCCACCGGTCCGTATCACTACAGTTATCCGCCGGTGATGCTGTTGCTCACCATGCCGTTCGCACTCTTGCCTTACGTGCCGGCATTGTTCGTGTGGCTGGCCACGAGTTGGTACGCCTTTTATCGCGCGCTGCTGCTGGCGATGCCGGAGGGCGGCGCGCTCTTGCTGGCGCTGGCGACACCGGCCGTCCTGGTCAATGCGATCGGCGGTCAGAACGGCGCTTGGACGGCCGCGCTGTTGTGTGGCGGCCTCGGTCTGATCGAGCGCCGTCCGGCGGTGGCCGGCGTTCTGTTCGGATTGATGTTCTACAAGCCGCAGCTTGGCCTGTTGCTGCCTATCGCGCTAATCGCGGGACGGCATTGGCGTTGCTTCGCGAGCGCCGCGCTGACGGTTGTGGTGTTGGTGGCGCTGACCGCGCTGCTGTTCGGGCCGGACGTGTGGCTGATCTATTCGCACAATCTCGCGTTGCTGCGGCAAGCGATATTGGAAGACGGCACCGGCGTCTGGAATCGCTTCGTCTCGGTCTTCGTTGCGGCGCGGCTGCTCGGCGCCTCGGTCGAGACGGCTTATGTCGTCCAGGCCTTCACGGGCCTCATCGCCTGTGCCGCTGTTGCG
>DATARB010000233.1:0-2911 GCA_036264375.1 Pseudolabrys sp. | reverse complement strand
GAGCGCGACCAGGAAGCGGCCATCGTCTACGCGCTGGAGACCACGGCGCAGCGCGAGCTCGAGACCAAGGTCACGCAGACGCAGAAAATGGAGCTGGTCGGCCAGCTCGCCGGCGGCATCGCCCACGATTTCAACAATGTGTTGTCCGCCATCATGATGGCGACCGATTTCCTGCTCAATGCCCACAAGCCGACCGATCCTTCGTTCCAGGACATCATGCAGATCAAGCAGAATGCCAACCGGGCGGCGAGCCTGGTGCGGCATCTGCTCGCCTTTTCGCGCAAACAGACGATGCGGCCGCAGGTGCTCGATCTCGGCGAGGTGCTGTCCGATCTCAACATGCTGCTGCGCCGGCTGATCGGCGAAAAGGTCACGCTGAAAGTGGTGCATGGCCGCGATCTATGGCCGGTGCGGGTCGACATTTCGCAGTTCGAGCAGGTGATCGTGAATCTGGCGGTCAATGCCCGCGACGCCATGCCCGGCGGCGGCAAGCTCGAACTGCACACGAGCAATGTCACCGCCAAGGACTGCGAGCGGTTCCATGCCAAGGGCATGCCGGCCGCGGACTACGTGCTGGTCGAAGTCAGCGACAGCGGCACCGGCATTCCGGCGGCGATCGTCGACAAGATTTTCGAGCCGTTCTTTTCGACCAAAGAAGTCGGCAAAGGCACCGGCCTCGGTCTCTCCACGGTTTACGGCATCATCAAGCAGACCGGCGGTTTTGTTTACGTCGATTCGGCCGAAGGCAAAGGCACCACGTTCCGCATCTTCCTGCCGCGGCACGTTGCCAGCGCGCAAGACGCGGCACCGGAACACGCCGCGGAGGCGCAGGTATCTTCGCTGATCGGCGTGCTTGCGGCAGCCGCGGAGGTCAAGCCGCCGGCCAACGCCGACCTCACCGGCGTGGGCACGATCCTTCTGGTCGAGGACGAGGAAGGGTTGCGCGCGCTCAACGCCCGCGGCCTGACGTCGCGCGGCTATACCGTGCTCGAAGCCGGCAACGGCGTCGAGGCCATCGACGTGCTGGAGAAAATCGACGGCCGGGTCGATCTCGTGGTGTCCGACGTGGTGATGCCGGAAATGGACGGACCGACCTTGCTGCGGGAATTGCGCAGCCGCGATCCGAGCCTCAAGATCATCTTCGTCTCCGGCTATGCCGAAGATGCCTTCCAAAAACATCTGCCCGCCGACGGCCAGCAATTCGCGTTCCTGGCAAAACCCTTCACGCTCAAGCAGCTGGTTGCCGCGGTGAAGGAGACCATGGCGGCATGATCGCCGTTCGCGTCACGGATGCGTCCACCACGGCATCAGCGAGTAGATCACGTAAGGGATTGTCAGGATCGGAAAGATCCAGACCAGCGCCAGCGGGATTTTCCGGCTGATGCGCTCGGGCAGCATCATGGCAACGATGCCCAAACCGGCGGCGATGAGAATGGTCGTTACGGTCCAGCCGTACCACAGCATATTCGGCCCTTCGCCGGGGCGTGCCGCCTCATAACCCCAAACCAGGCGGCCGGTCGCCGGGTGATAGGTGAATAGCGGCCAGTTGAAATACTGCGTCACGCAGTAAATCAACGGCCCGGCAATAGAAAAGGTCGTAGCGAAAGCTCCGAACCTGGTCGATGTCGCCAGCGACGACGGCGTGGCTCTGCGGTTTGTCGCCGAGGCCGTGCTCATGAGGCGAAACCGCGGGTGTTGTTGAGCACATGGCCAACGATGAAGAGAAACCAGCACATCACGGCGAGCACCAGGGTGATGCCCTTGCGCGCATTGTCGTAGTCCGGGTTCTGGGCGTTTTTCCAGAAATACCAATAGGCCGGCAGCAGGGTGAGGCCGATCGAGGCGACATGCTCCTTGAAGTCGAAGAAGCCGCCGGTCTTGTAATGGCCGGTCTGCTCGAGCGGGATGCGGATATAGATGCGGTATTGAGTATAGATGTATGAGCCGACCAGGAAGGTGAGCACCCACAGTACGCAGACCGCGGTGGCGTAGCCGGCGGCCGGTACCGCGCGAAAGCGCGTCACGATGCCGCCGGCCGGGCGGCGCACCGGCAGCGCGACGGCCATGGCCTGGTGGGTGAGGGCGCCGAGGAGACCGACAGCCAGGATCAAGTGCACGAACAGCCACAGGCTCCAGAGCGTATTGGTGGAGACCAGTCCGGCCATTGTGCTCCCTCTGTGGCTCCCGTCGTTTTTTATGCAGCGGAGTCTAGCGCGCCGGCAAGCCGTGTCCAGCGCGCGCATCTTCTCAGCGGCGACCTGACGCGATAAATTGGATCGCTTTGCGCGCGCCGAAGTTTCGGCGTCTGCTGGAACACTCGCCCCGGGAAAGTCGCATGACGCTCGATCATCGATGGCTGCGCGTCGTCCTTGTCGCCGCGTTCATTGGAGTCGTTCCAACCTTGTCGCACGCCGGCGGCGTCGGCTTCGGCGAGGACGATGCCAATTCGGGGGAGGACGGTCCGTCCTATTTCGGCTTTGTGCGCGAAGTCGATGGTCCGGGCGTGGCCGACGCCAAGGTCACGGCGGCGCTGAAGGATCGCGGCGCGCTGGTGACGCGCACCGACATCATGGGCGTCTACAAGATTCCCGGCTTCGGCAAGGACATCAATCCCGACGACGTCGCCATCACCTGCGCCAAGGATGGTTATGTCCAGGCCAACGTGCAGCGCCGTCCGCGCGACCCTGGCGACACCAAGGATCCGGTCGAGGTCGAGTGCTACCTCAAACGCAAATGAAGTGCCTTCTATTTGCCGCGGCGGCGGTCGCGTTGGCCTATTGCCAAGCAAGCCCGCTGCGTGCGCAGACCCTGACCGGTTCGGTGACATCCGCCGAGGAAGGCGCGATGGAAGGCGTGCTGGTCAGCGCGCAGCAGACCGGCTCGCCGATCACCGTCACCGTCGTCAGTGATG
>DATARB010000210.1:0-4315 GCA_036264375.1 Pseudolabrys sp. | reverse complement strand
GCGCCTGCGCCGCCCCAGCCGCCGCCGTGCCAGCCGTGCCCGCGCCATTGCGCCTCTGCCGGCGCCGCAGCCAAGAGCACAGTCGCCCCGATCGCCGCCGCAGTCATAAGGAGTTTCGATCTCATGTGCATCTCTCCAATGCTGTCGTCAGAACCAACTGCCGTCGTCCTCACAACCAACGTCGCATGGAAGCGCCCGTTCCTACGGGAACACTCGATTTGCGTGTGCAATCGCGTGACGGCAGACATTGTGATGAAACACTTCGATCATGGCGGAACTTGATGCGCGCGCTTATGACGCACGCATGAGTTACTCGGTCGAGGACTCGAGCCATCAGGCGACGGCGTGAGCCGTCGCCTCGTTCTGTGCTGTGCCAGAGACCTTCGCCGCCGGCTCCAGCGCAGCGGCGACGGCTTCTTCGACACGCTCGAGCCACACGAACTCGAGTTGTTGCCGCACTTCCTCCGGGATGTCGTCATAGTCCCGGCGATTGCGTGCCGGGAGCATGACGCGCTTGAGGCCCGCAGCCGCCGCGGCGATCACCTTCTCCTTGATGCCGCCGACAGGCAGCACAAGGCCTCGCAGGCTGATCTCGCCGGTCATGGCGGTGTCGCTGCGGATCGTGCGATCGGTCATCAGCGAGGTCAGCGCCATGAACATGGCGACGCCCGCGCTCGGCCCGTCCTTCGGCGTCGCGCCTGCCGGCACGTGCACGTGGATGTCCGACTTCTCGAAGCGGCTCGCATCGATGCCGAGCAGGCTCGCCCGGTTCTTGACGATGCTCAGCGCCGCTTGCGCGCTCTCCTTCATCACGTCGCCGAGCTGGCCGGTCAGGATCAAGCGTCCCGAACCCGGCACGCGCGTCGCTTCGATGAAGAGGATGTCGCCGCCGACCGGCGTCCAGGCAAGTCCGGTCGCGACGCCCGGCACGCTCGTGCGCATGGCGACTTCGTTCTCGAACCGGCGCGGGCCCAGAACGGCCGCGAGCTCATCGACATCGATCCGGATCGGGCCGGGCTCACCCTCGGCGATGCGCACGGCGGCATGCCGCAGCGCCTTGCCGATCTCGCGTTCGAGCGCACGCACGCCGGCCTCGCGCGTATAGGCGTGGATGATCTCCCGCAACGCCGCCTCGGTGATCTCGACCTGACCCTCCTTGATCCCGTTCGCCTCCAACTGGCGGCGCACGAGATAACGCGAGGCGATCTGCAGCTTCTCCGTGTCGGTGTAACCGGCGAGGCTGATGATCTCCATGCGGTCGCGCAACGGCCCGGGGATCGTGTCGAGCATGTTCGCCGTGGCGATGAACACCACGCGCGACAGATCGAACGGCACGCCGAGATAGTTGTCGCGGAACGTGTTGTTCTGCTCCGGGTCCAGCACTTCGAGCATGGCCGCCGACGGATCGCCGTGGATGCCGGTGCCGAGCTTGTCGATCTCATCCAGCATCATCACGCAATTGCGCGTTCCCGCCTTGCGCAGGCCCTGGATGATGTTGCCCGGCAGCGCGCCGATGTAGGTGCGCCGGTGGCCGCGGATCTCTGCCTCGTCATGCACGCCGCCGAGGCTCACGCGCACGAACTTGCGGTTCATCGCGCGCGCGATCGACTGGCCGAGCGACGTCTTGCCGACGCCGGGAGGCCCGACGAAGCACAGGATCGGCGCCTTGCCCTGCGGTGCGAGCTTGCGCACGGCGAGGAATTCGACAATGCGCCGCTTGATCTTGTCGAGACCGTAGTGGTCCTCGTCGAGGATGCGCCGCGCCTCCTTGATGTCGATCGGAGTTTCCTCCGGCAACGTCCAGGGCAGCTCGATCAGCCAGTCGAGATACGTGCGCACCATGCCGTATTCGCCTTGCGCTTCCGGCATGCGTTGCAGGCGGCGCAATTCCTTGCGCGCCTGGTCCTCGACATCCTTTGGCATGCCGGCTTCGGTGATCTTCTTGTCGAGCTCGGCCAATTCGGTGGCCTTGCCTTCCTCACCTTCGCCAAGCTGCTTCTGGATCGCCGCCATCTGCTCGCGCAACAGCATCTCGCGCTGACGTTCGTCGAGCGAGGCCTTGGTCTGCTTGCCGATCTCCGCCGACAGCCGCAGCACTTCGATGCGCTGCGCCAAGAGGCGCGAGACCTTGTCCATGCGCGCGGTGACGTCGATCGTCTCGAGGATCTCCTGCTTCTCCTCCGGCTTCACGTCCATGTAGGCGGCCGTGAAGTCCGCGAGCGCACCGGGCTGGTCGATGCCCTGGACGGCGGCGGCCAGTTCGCGCGGCGCCTGCGGGAGAAGCTCGAGCGCTTCCGCCGCTTGTCCGCGTAAGTGCACGAAGCGCGCCTCGATCTCGGGCGTGCGCGTCGCCGGCTCCGGGATGCGCAGCACGCGCGCGACCAGGAACGGCCAGCCGGTCAGGAATTCGATGACCTGGAAGCGCTGCTCGCCCTGACAGACGAGGTGATGGCCGCCTTCCTGGTCGGTGATGAAGCGCACGACATTGGCCACCGTGCCCATGCGGTGCATGTCGATGCCGGTCGGATCGGCGATATCGCCGTCGCGCTGCTTGAGAATGCCGATCTGGCGCTGCTCGCGCACGGCCTGCTGGGCGGCGGCGACCGACTTCTGGCGGCCGACCGTCACCGGCATGACCATGCCGGGAAACAGCACGAAGTTGCGCACCGGCACGATGATCATCGCGTCGGACGGCAGCGGCGGCAGGTTTGCTTCTTGACGTGTCCTGTCGGGATTATTGCCGGCAGGTTCGCCTTGCTCCAAAGAGCGCAGATTTTCAGTTTCAGCCACGGGACACCCCACCTTTCTCGAGGGTGATCAGGAGGCAGCCATTGGCCATGCCTCGGTGGACGCCGCTGTAGCGGCCGGCCGGCAAGGGGACTCGCCGCTCGAAACGGCCTTGCGGCAGTTCGAGCCGATGGATGATGGCCGTACGCAGCGCCGCAGGAAGTATGCGCGCGCCCGCCACGACCAGGTCGGAGCCGTCGATGACTGCTTCGACCTGGTCGGGATCGACGCCCGGCAAGGCCATCAGCACCAGCACCTCATGCTCCGTCTCCAGCACGTCGACCGGAGGCTCCCAGGCCGGAGCCCGGGACACCGACCGCACGGGCCGGAAGAACTCGCGGTGCATGCGTTCGGCGCGTTCAAGCGCCTCGCAGGCCTCCGCCCACATCCATCTGTTTGGAAAATCCGCCATGGATCACCTTTCCGCCCTAATTGGAGGTGGGGTGCCTTGAATTCAATGAGGGGCCGCCGGCCGGAAGGAGCGGGGTACCGGCGCGCAGAAACGAGCGCGGGACGGTGTTAGAATGCGGTGGATAGCGGGAACAACTCTGGCAATAGGTGAACCGAAGCTTAACTGTCGCATTGGAAAGTCAGGGTACGCATCCCGCGAAAGGCTTCCTCCATGCGCAAGTCTAGCCGTCTGCCGAGCCGCTTTCCTGTCGGCACCAAATATGTCCTCGAAAGCCGTGGCGGGGTGGTCCACCGCTATGTCGAGTATCCCGATGGGAGCAAGTTTGCGCTCTCGCCCCGGGAGCCCGCGACCTGCGAGTGTCTCGCGCTCAGCATCGTGCCGGAGATTGCCGCCACCGCGCCGGCGCCCCGCCGCAAACCGGCCCGCACCGTCGCCCGCCGCCGCTCGCGGGCGCTGGAGCGGGTGTAGGTTTTTCTTCTCTGTCCAATCCGCCTGTAGATGGGGTAACGGGCCGGCGCCTGGCAAGCCGCTCGCTCTACGGCGCCGTGTGGTGGCGTGCTCGCGCGCGGCTTGCTTGGTGGCGAGGCGGTCGTCCTTCAAACTGATGGTGTCGAAACAACGGAGTCGGCCTGAGCCGCTCCAAGCATCTGCGACGACCATGGATCATTATGCAGGAATCGACGTGTCATTGGAATGCTCGAGCGTGTGCGTTGTCGACGCGAGCGGCAAGATCGTCCGGGAGGCCAAGGTGGCGAGCGAACCGGAGGCGCTGATGGCGTGGTTCGGTTCGCTCGGGTTTGGGCTCGCCAGGATCGGACTTGAGGCGGGACCGCTGTCGCAATGGCTCTATGCGGCTATCAAGAAGGCTGGCCTTGCGGTCGAGCTTCTGGAGACACGCCACGTCAGCGATGCCTTCAAAGCAATGCCAGTGAAGTCGGACCGCAACGACGCGCGCAACATCGCGCAACTGATGCGGCTCGGCTGGTTCCGGCCGGTACACTGCAAGTCAATCACGGCACAGGAGATCCGCGCGATGCTGACGGCGCGCAAGCTGCTGCAAAGCAAGCTGCTGGACCTTGAGAACAGCCTGCGCGGAATTTTGCGCGGCTTCGGGCT
>DATARB010000184.1:0-32546 GCA_036264375.1 Pseudolabrys sp. | reverse complement strand
TGGTGGCCTCACGGCAAATCCGGCAAGCAAAGCTTTGCAGTTCCGGGTGCCCGGCAAATGCGGGAACAACGCGAACGAGATGCATCGGGTGCAGGCAATTTGGACAATCGGGAGGCTGGTCCGCCATACAACCCACCTATTGCACTCCAGCCAGGGCGGCAACTCAGGGATTTTCCGGAGGTGACTTTGGTCCGCCACTCTGGGATGCGGGAAGGTCCTTGGCCTCCTCTTCCGCCAGCAGTTTCAAGAGCAGGCGGCGCTGGACCTCGTCCGTGGTTTCCGCGAGAAGCTTGCGGTAATGCTCGATATTCTGGCGATGGACAAAACGCTCCATGCCACCAACCTCCTGGTACGCGGGCCAATCTTCGGCGAAGACCGCGATTGCCGCGTGATTTCACTACACCCACACGCAGATAAACTCTAGCGCACCCGGGTACGGGGGGGCGCGCGCCGGTATTTTGCTACCAGCCCAACGCTATTGTAGGCAGTGCTTTTTTGAAAAGCCCGGGCCTCAACCGGAACGTCCTGACGGCGCACGCGTTGCAACATTGGCGATCCGTCTGTCTTGCCCGGGGATTTGAATGAATCAGGCGCTTCACGCATTTGCGGACACTCCGCAAAGCGCCAATCTGCTTCGGCACTGGTACGCTCTCCTCGACCACATCCCGACCGGCGTCTACATTTGCGACCGCGACGGCGTGATCCTGCGCTACAACGCGCGCGCGACCGAAATCTGGGGCTGGTCGCCGCAGCCCGGCGACAACAGCGTGCGCTACGGAGCGCAACGCAAAAGCTTCGATGCCGCCGGCAATCTTCTCGAGCCTTCCGAATGGCCGGTGGCCACGGTGTTGCGGACCGCCACCCCATTGCGCGGCCACGAGATCATCATTGAACGGCGCGATGGCGTACGGCTTTTCGTTCTGGTGAATGCCGATCCTCTGTTCGACGAGGACGGCGCGCTGATCGGGGCCGTCAACTGCATTCAGGATATGACCGCGCAGAAGCGCGCGGAACTGCATGAAGCTCAGGATAAGCGGATGCTCGAGGCGGTCATCGAGACCACGCCCGACTGCATCAAGCTCGTCGCCGCCGATGGCACGCTGTTGCAGATGAACGCGGCCGGCTGCGCTATGATCGGCGCGGCGGCAGAACGTCTCGTCGGTGCCTCTATCTTCGACGTCATTGCGCCGGAGTATCGCGACCACTGGCGCGAACATCACGTGCGCGTCTGCGGCGGGGAGAAGCTGAGCTGGGAGTTCGACCTTATCGGCGCTCAAGGCCGCCGCCACATGGAGACGCATGCCGCGCCTTTGCCCATGCCGGATGGCTCCGTCGTCCATCTTGCGGTTACGCGCGACGTCACGTCGCGCAAGGAGCAGGACCAGGCGGTGCGCGAGCAGAAGCAACACTTGCAGGATCTCCTCGAGAGTTTGCCGGCGGCGGTCTACACGACCGATGCCGACGGCCGCATCACGTTCTTCAACCAGGCTGCCACCGTCATGGCCGGCCGCGTGCCGCGTCTTGGCGAGGATCTGTGGTGTGTGACGTGGAAACTCTACAAGCCCGACGGCACGCCGCTGCCGCACGACGAATGTCCGATGGCGATCGCGCTGAAGGAAAATCGCGCGGTGCGCGGCGAAGAGGCGGTCGCGGAGCGGCCTGACGGCACCCGTGTGCCGTTCATCCCCTACCCCACGCCGCTGCGCGACGCAGACGGCAACCTCATCGGCGCCATCAACATGCTGGTCGATGTCTCCGAGCGCAAACAGGCGGAGTATCAGCAGCGCATTCTGCTCGATGAGCTCAATCACCGCGTCAAGAATAACCTGCAAATGTTGCATTCCTTGCTGCGCACCGCGCAACGCGAGAGCGGCAACGAGGAAGCCAAGTCGGTGCTCGAGGATGCCGCGCACCGCATCGGCGCCATCGCGGCGGCGCAGCGCGTGCTCTATAGTGCACAGAGCGCAACGAGTTTCTCAGCGAACGAGTTCCTCCAGGCCGTTTGCCATGCGGGGCAGCAGGCTTTCGCCGGCGACGTGAAGATCGACGTCGCGCCGATCGACGGCGAGCTATCGAACGAGATATCGATGCCGCTCGCGCTCATTTTGAACGAGTTGCTGACCAATGCTGTCAAGCATGGACTCAACGGGCGCCGGCATGGCGCCATCAAAGTGCAATTGGCCCGCAGCGGCGACCGCTTCGATCTGACGGTGGAAGACGATGGCGCCGGCTTTGAATTGCGTCCGTCCAGCCGCCGTTCGTCCGGGCTCGGCCTCGTCACCGGGCTCGCCCGCCAACTTGGCGGGACATTCGAGGTACAGCGTCCCGCCGGGGCGCGATGCATCGTCAGCTTCCCCGGAACCCGCAACGAGCTGCATTGATATTCACACAATGATGCCTGCCATGCTGACATTGCCGGGGCCACGCGAGTGGCCCCGGCCACTTTGCTCTCCGCACGAGCCATCCGCCGTGCGCCGTGGCGATGCGCCGTGCAGCGTGCTTTTGGTCGAGGACGATTTCATTGTCGCCGGCGAATTGGAATATTGGCTGCAGGAAGCCGGTTTCCATGTGCTCGGACCGGCGGCCACCGCGGATGACGCCGTTCGCCTCGCGGTCGAGACGCGGCCGCGCGTGGTGGTGATGGACATCCGGCTGGCCGGAGTCCGGGACGGGATCGACGCGGCGATCCAGATCTACCGGCAAGTCGGTATCCGCTCGATTTTCGCCACCGCGCATTCGGACCCGAACACGATCGAGCGCGGCAAAGCGGCCAATCCCCTCGGCTGGGTGTCGAAGCCCTACAGCGCGGCCACGCTGATCGAACGCATCAACGCCTTGTTCGATGAGCCTCGTCCCTGATCCCGCCCGATGGGGTGGAACACCTGATTGTCGAATTGTGTTTCCGCTACATCAGACAATCAGGACAGGCCCCACCGCATGCAGACCGTCAAGTACAGGCTCTTCAATCCCGATCTGCGTCCCCGACGGACAAAGCTCGAAATGCCTGGCTGGGCCGGGCAGCCTCAACCGCGCGCCGATGGTTCGCACGAGCAGGTCTGGCATTGCGCGCCGTTCACGGAAGGCGCGCAATACGGCTTCGAGGTCTTTTACCCCTACGCCAACGAACTGCATGTGACGCGGAAGGATGGCCGTGTGGTCATTGATGGCGATTTCGGACCGCCCCCGGATGGCGACTTGCAGTGGCCGCCATTCCGCACCTTCGGCGACGGCTTCTACACCTACCAGCTTCTGCTCGATTTGAACGTTGGCAAGGATTGGGCGGTACGCACCGAACCGCATCCGCGCTTCTACACCGATCCGGACGATACGGTGCCGATCGCGGTGCCCGCGCTTCTGCGCACCGAATGGTGGCCGATGATGTCGTTCATCGTGTTCAAGGCCCCTCCGGAAGGACGGACGCACATTTTCCGCCCCGGCGAGCCGATGCTGCAGATCCTTATCGTTCCGGTGGAAGCTAACTTCGAACTCGTCGCAATGAGCGAAGAAGAAGCTGCGGAACGCGAAATGCGCGGCCGGCGCATTCACGCCAGCCGCGACACGCTCTCGTCCGATACGACCTGGACGTCGTCCACCGATACGGTGTTTGACGGCACCTATCGCCATATGCTGCGCGCGGCCAAGGCGCGAGATCGCTCGCCTTAGCCGCACACGCTTTAGCCGTAACCGCTAGCGGACGTAAACTCCGAAGCCCGCGTGGTGATGGTGATGGTGGTAATGGCGCCGCCAATGATGGTGGTGATGATGAGTGCGCCGCCAGTGATGATGATGATGGTACTGTGCGAGTTGCACACGCGCCTCCGGCTCCGCAGCGCGACGCTCGTCGTCGGCCTGCAATGCGGACACAGCGTTCGGCACTGGCTGCAATAGATCAGCGTAGCTTGCCGCTTGCGCCGGTGCCGCGTTCGCTTGTACGCCGCTCAGCGCCGTCACGGCCGCCGCCGCACCCAGCAATCCGGCAATTCGTTTGTCCATCGACTTTCTCCCAGATGTTCGTCCAAACCAATGAGATGGCTTGAAGACAAATGCTGGAGGTATTGTTTAGTTCCTGACCCATTGCGGCGAGCTATGGGCGAAGCCTTCGCAATTTCTAACGCAATGTAACATCGCAAATGTCGAAGGAACGATCACGCGTGCATTGAGTGAATTTGGGCATGGTCAGCCGTGGGCTTGACGAACAAGCGCCGCAATGCGTCGCGATGCGCAAGCACTGCGAAGATCTCTTTCCGGCCCAACAGCCCGATCGCCTCCTCGCGATTCTCCGCCTGCTCGATCTTGGCCAGCGCGACGATGAGATCGAGATCGACGTCGCCTTTGGCGCGGCGTTCGGGTTCGCCGATCATCCCCAGGTGGGCGTCGAACAGTTGCGGGTCGTGTGAGAGTGCGGCGAAGGGATCGTCGCCCGCCAATCCGTTCGGTTCGGCGATGAGAGCATTGGCGCGAACGAGTACCGGTGGCGGCGACCGCTCCTCCGGCGTCAGCAGCAGGCCGGCGCGGCGCAGCACGCGCCCGACCGCGCTACGCGAGGTGAACGAAACCACCGGGATCGCCAGCACCAGTCCAACCAACACCGGCGACATCCACAGGACCAGTGGCAGCGAAACCGAATAGGCGGCTACGGCCAATACGAAGCCGAACAGCGTCGGCGCCAGGTAGCGGCGCCCGATCTCGCCCGGCGAGACCTCGCCCTCGTCGCGCCGCTGCGCCGACCAACCGGAGTCACGTCCGAGCAGGATCTCGCTGACCGCGCGGGTCTGCATCAGCATCATGATCGGCGCGATCAGCGCCGACACAATGATCTCCAGCAAGAGACTAACGAAGCCGCGCAGCGCGCCGCCGATGCCGCGCCGGTCGCGGCTGCGTGGCAGCATCGCCAGATAGCCCATCAGCTTCGGCAAAACGAGCATGGCCATGGTGCCGGCGAAGACATAGGCCGCGCGCACCGGGTCCTGCGCCGGCCATTGCGGGAAGAGCGATGCGCCGGAGGAGAAATATTCGGGACGGATGAAATAGGCCTGCAACGAAATCATGATGCCGACGAGCAGGAACAAGAGCCACAGCGGCGCCGTGATATAGGAGCCGATCCCGGTCAACAGATGCAGGCGCGACACCCAATGCAGCCCGCGCGCGGGGAGGATTCCGGCGTGCTGAAGATTGCCCTGGCACCAGCGCCGGTCGCGCACAGCGTAATCGGTAACGCTCGGCGGGCATTCCTCGTAGGAGCCGCCGAGGCTCGGCGCCATGTGGATGCCCCAGCCGGCGCGGCGCATGAGTGCAGCTTCGACAAAGTCGTGGCTGAGGATATGCCCCCCGAACGGCTTGCCGCCCTTGAGCAAAGGCAGCCCGGCCTGCGCAGCGAAGGCCTGCACGCGGATGATCGCGTTGTGGCCCCAGTAGTTGCTCTCCGCCCCGTGCCACCAGGCGATGCCGCGCGCGATCAGCGGACCGTAGACGCGGCCGGCGAACTGCTGGACGCGCGCGAACAGCGTATTGCCGTTGAGCAGGATGGGCAGCGTCTGAATCAACCCGACGCGCGGATGCGCCTCCATCGCCGCAACTAGGCGCACGATCGTATCGCCGTCCATCAGGCTGTCGGCATCCAGCACCACCATATGGTCATAGCCGCCGCCGAAGCGCGTCACCCACTCGGCGATGTTGCCGGCTTTGCGGGCGATGTTGCGCGTGCGGTGGCGGTAGAACAGGCGCTCGTCGCCGATTCGCCCGCGCAGGCGCCGGAACAGCGCCTCCTCGGCGATCCAGGTGGCCGGATCGGTGGTGTCGCTCAGAATGTAGAAGTCGAAACGCTCGAGACGGCCGGTATCGCGCACGGATTCGCAGATGGCCTGAAGCCGGGCCATCACGCGATGCGGATCCTCGTTGTAGGTCGGCAGCAGCAGCGCGGTGCGTGAGCCTATCTCAGGCAACGGCATCCGCGCATCGATGCCGAGGCTGCGGTCCGGACCGCGCAGCGTCGCGACCATTCCGATGACCGTGCTGACGAAGGACAGCGCGATCCAGGCGAACAGGATGATGAACAACGCGAGGATCAGGCCTTCCAACGTGCTCAGCCCGCCGACATCCAAGACCTCGAACATCTCATAACCGCCGGCGGCGGTCATCGCCAAAGCCGCGGTGAACACCATGAGCCGCCGCAACCACACCCAGCGCGAGCCCGTGCCTGGGCTGGTTGCCCGCTCGCGCTGCTCCCACAGCGATTGCTCGGGCATGGCGAGTGGGCACTCCGGCGGCAGCGCTGCAAAACCAGCCACCGCGCCGTCAGGCAGCTTGCGTTGCGTTATGCCGTCCATCGATAGAGCCATACTTCGGAGACTGGCTTGTCCTGCTGCGTCAGTTGCGCGCGCAGCTCGATCACCGGCTCGCGCTTCGTCGCGAGTTGAAAGCTGACACGCATGCCGCCGGTCTCGGTATTAGGTTGCAGAACGAGATTGCGGATTTCGCCTTTGTTGGTGCTGACATTGGCCTTGAACGCCGCCGGATCGCCGCCCTTGAGAGCGTCGCCGGTGAGTTCGAGGACGAAGCGGCGCGTATCGTCGGGCGCCGAGCCGACGCTGGTCTTCACGAAACGTGCAAGGCGCTGCGGATTCGGATGATCGGATCCCCAATGCAGGCGATAGGTGTAAGTGTATTCGCCCTTGGCCTTGAGCGGGTCTTTCGGGCGCCAGAAGGCGACGATGTTGTCGTGGATCTCTTCCTTGGTCGGAATCTCGATCAGATTGACAGCGCCCTCGCCCCAGTCGCCGATCGGCTCGACCCACAGGCTCGGCCGCTTCTCGAAATGCGCCTCAAGGTCATCATAAGCGAAGAAGTCGCGCTCGCGCTGCATCAGGCCGAAGCCGCGCGGATTGACGTCGCCGAAATAGCTCACCTGGAGATCCGCCGGATTGACGAGAGGGCGCCACAGCTCCTCACCGCGGCCATTGCGCATGGCGAGACCATCGGAGTCGTGCACGGCAGGTCGGAAGTCGTCGACGCCAATGCGGTCATTGGCGTCGAAGAAGTACATGCTGGTGCCCGAGCCGATGCCGACTTCGGCAATGTCCGAGCGCGGGTAAAGCGCCATCTCCGTGTCGTAAATGGTGGTGTCCCCTGGACGGATGGTGAAGCGGAAGGCAGCCGCCGCGCTCGGGCTATCGAGCAAGGCGTGCACAACGATCGAGTTGGTGTGCGGCGCCGGCTTCTCGATCCAGAAGGTCTTGAAGGCGGGAAACTCTTCGCCCTTCGGATCGGCCGTGCGCACGGACAGGCCGCGCGCGGAGAGACCGTAGACCTGGCCCTTGGCGACGGCGCGGAAATAGCTCGCGCCGAGGAACACACCGACTTCGTCGTAGTAATCGGGCCGGTTGATCGGCGCATGCAGGCGAAAGCCGGCGAAGCCGATGTTGGCGTTGTCCGCCGGCGGCTTCACCTTGCCGAAGTCGAACAGCGACGGCGAATAAGCGATCTGTTGCGCGCGTCCACTGTTGACTTCGTAGATATCGACGCGATCGATGAAGATGAAACCGGGATGGAAGAACTGTACCTGGAACGGAAGATTCTGATCGCGCCAGAGTGCGCGATCGGGGAGAAAGCGGATGCTGCGATAGGCATCGTAGTCGAGATTGTCGAAGCCCTTGGGCAGCGACTTATCCGGCGTCTTGTAAGGCTTTTGCGCAAGCTCCTGCGCCATGCGCCGCACCGATTGAGCATCGAAAGGCTGATCCGGGGCGTTCTGCGCGGTAGCGCGCGTGAGCATCGGCCGCGTGCCGATGGCCGACAACGCGGCTGCCGAGCCGGCGATGAATCGTCGGCGATCCAATGAGTCTCTCCAACCATGTTGATGTCGTGCGGCCCGTCCCGCACTGTCCCCATACACAACAATGTTCCGACGCTCGGGTTCCCTTCCCGCGCGTCACCGCGTCAAATTGAGCGCCGGCGGTGGCGCTCAAGCAACAACGGCTCCACGCGACACAGGTCGCGCGGAGCCGCCGTGGCCAAACGCCTTCACGCTACGAACGCTACACAACGCTACGGTATTGTCGGCGACCGCCCGCGCATCAGCCCGGCAATCGCCGAGATGGCAAACAGAACGATGGCGACGAAGAACACGATCTTGGCCGCTTCCACGGCCACGCCGGCGACACCACCGAAACCAAGGACGGCGGCGATTAGCGCCACAACGAGAAACGTGACTGCCCAACCCATCATGGCAAGTCCCCTTTGTCTGGTTCGGTCCGAAGACCGCTCGCCGTGGCAACGCGAGGTCGGAAGGATTAGTTCCCTGCGCCGGCGGAGTAGCCCTTGCGCCGCCGCGAAAAACGCCGCGAATTCAGGCCTTTGCCGGCGATCAAACTTGTTCCTTGCAGGAACCGGCCGGAACGCCTGAGAGTTTGCTGAAGGCAAAGGGCACGGAGCATCAGACAGATGGCGGGGCTCAAAACCTATCGCGCGAAACGCAGCTTCGGCGTCACCGCCGAGCCGAAGGGCAAGATCGTGCGCAAGCGCGGCCACGCCTTCGTCATCCAGAAGCACGACGCGACGCGGCTGCATTACGACCTGCGGCTCGAGCTCGATGGCGTGATGAAGAGTTGGGCGGTCACGCGCGGCCCGAGCCTGGTGCCGGGCGAGAAGCGCCTCGCCGTGCAGGTGGAAGATCACCCGATCGACTACAACAAGTTCGAAGGCACGATCCCTGAAGGCGAATACGGCGGCGGTACGGTGATGATCTGGGACCGCGGCACCTGGGAGCCGGAGGGTGATCCGCACAAGGGACTGACGAAAGGCCATCTCGCGTTCACGCTCGATGGCGAGAAGCTGCATGGCGGCTGGCATCTGGTGCGCATGCATCGCCGGCCCAACGAGAAGCGCGACAACTGGCTGCTGATCAAGCAGCACGGCGACGCCGAGCGTTCAGCGCGCGACAAGGACATCCTGGAAGAGCAGCCGCTTTCGGTGACCACCGGACGCTCGCTCGAGGAAATCGCCGAGGGTGCCCCGAAGACGAAGCGCAAAACAGCAGCAAACAAGACCGCCGCGAAGAAGACCGCCGTTAAGGCGCCCGTGGCAAAGACGAAAGCTGCGGCCAAGAAGAAGATCACGACGCTCAAGGCGCGGGCGCGGGCGTCCGCCGTGAGGCCCGTGCGCAAGCGCACGAGCGCCAAAGACGACGATGCGCTCCCCGGCGGAGCACGCGCGGCCCTCCCCGCCTTCGTCGAACCGTGCCTGGCGACATTGTCCGAAACGGCGCCCGAGAGCGCGAACTGGGTGCATGAGATCAAGTTCGACGGCTATCGTCTGCAAGCGCGGATCGACAACGGCAAGGTCAAGCTGTTGACCCGGCGCGGCCTCGATTGGACCAAGAAATTCCCCACCGTCTGCGCTGCGCTGTCCAAGCTGCCGGCCAAGACCGCGCTCATCGACGGCGAGGTGGTGGTTGAAGGCGATGACGGCGTGTCAAGCTTCTCTTTGCTGCAGCAGGCGCTCAAATCCGGCGACGACCAGCGCATGGCCTTCTACGTCTTCGATCTCATGCATCTCGACGGCCACGACCTGAAGCCGCTTCCGCTCACCGCGCGCAAGGAAGCGCTGGCGAAGCTTCTGGCGCAAGCGCCGCAGCGCGGGCCCATCCGCCTGAGCGAGTCGATCGACGAGCGCGGCTCGGTGCTGCTCGGGAAGGCCTGCAAACTTGGCCTCGAAGGCATCATCTCCAAGCTGGCAGATGCGCCTTACCACTCCGGCCGCGGCCACGATTGGATCAAGACCAAGTGCTCCGATCGCCAGGAGTTTGTGGTGACCGGCTTCGTCCCCTCCACCGCCGATGCGCGCGCCATCGGCGCGCTGGTGCTCGGCGTCTATGACCACGGCAGACTGCGCTACGCCGGCCGCACCGGCACCGGCTTCTCGCACGCGGTGGCGCGCGATCTCTACAAGAAACTCAAAGCCACCGAAGTGAAGGCGTCGCCCATCGCGCCGGTGCCGGCGGAAGAACGCGGCGCGCGCGGGCCCATCTGGGTCGACCCGAAGATGGTCGTCGAGGTGGACTTTCACGGCTGGACGCACGGCGACCGCGTGCGCCAAGCCTCGTTCCAGGGCGTGCGCGAGGACAAGCCGGCAAAAGATGTCGTGCGCGAGGTCAAGGCCGTCGCCGCCGTCGCGAAGTCCGCGGCCAAGCGCAGCGCGCCGGTGCGTCCGGCGCAGAAGCCCGCGCAGAAGAAGAAAGACGACATGGTCGGCAAGGTGAAGCTCACCCATCCCGATCGCGTCTATTGGGAAGAAGGCAACATCACCAAGCGCGATCTCGCCGAATATTACAAAGAGGTGTGGCCATGGATGAAGCCGCACCTCGTCGGCCGGCCAATCGCGCTACTGCGCTGTCCTGAGGGCGCCGACACGGGGCAATGCTTCTTCCAGAAGCATGCCACCGCCGGCATCGGTACGGAGTTTTTACATCTGGTGCCGGAGAAAGGCGACAAGATCATCTCCGTGGACGATCTCGACGGGCTCATCTCGCTGGCGCAATCGGGCGTGCTCGAGATCCACACGCGCGGCACGACGATCGATCACCGCGAGGAAGCCGACCGGCTGGTGTTCGATCTCGATCCCGGTCCCGATACCGGCTGGGAGGACGTGGTCGCTGCCGCACGCGACGTGCGCGAGCGTCTCGAAAGCATCAAGCTCAAAACCTTTTTGAAGACCTCGGGCGGCAAGGGCCTGCACGTGGTGCTGCCGATCAAGCCGACGCCGTGGGACGTGGCGAAAGAGTTCACCCACACTGTCGCCGCCGCCATGGAGGCAGACGCGCCGGACAAGTACGTCGCCTCCGCCACAAAGGCGAAGCGCAACAAGCGCATCTTCGTCGACTATCTGCGCAACAGCCGCGAGGCGACGGCGGTCGCGCCCTACTCCACCCGCGCGCGGCCGGGCGCGCCGGTCTCGGTGCCGATCGACTGGTCGGAATTGAGCTCGCTCAAAAGCGCGAACCAATACACCGTGAAGAACGTGATGCAGCGTCTGTCGGGACGCAAAGACCCGTGGGCAACTATCGGCCGTATGAAGCAGGCTCTGCCGAAGTTCAAGTAGTTGCGACGACGACGGCTGTCGTCCCCACGAAGGTGGGGACCCATACGCCGTGTCCTATCGATAAACTGCGGAGTATGGGCCCCGGGCTCGCAAGCGCTCGCCCGGGACGACAGCCATTCATTCATGCTTCAATTTCGAATTCGGATGATTACGCGCTCATGGCGTGCTGGTTGACCGAATTCTTGGCGATCTCGGAAAGAAGCGCGTCGGCCTTCTTCTCTTCTTCAAGCGTCTCGTGCAGGAGGTTGGCGATTTGCGGTTTGCCGATGAGCTTCGCCCAGGCACATAGCGTACCATACCGTGCGATCTCATAGTGCTCCGCCGCCTGGCCGGAAGCGATCAGGCCCGCATCAAGGATTTCCTTGTCGTTGGCCTTCTCCATCACTTCCTTGCCCTCCTCGATGATGCCGAGAATGGCGTCGCATTTCTTGGCGCGCGCCGTCTTGTCGATCATCCCGAAGGCCTTTTCCAGACGCTCGATATGCCCCTCGGTCTCCTCGAGATGATCGGTAAAGGCCTTTTTCAGCTCCTGGTCGTCGGCCTCCTTGGCCATCTTCGGCAATGCCTTGGTGAGCTGCTTTTCGGCGTAATAAACGTCCTGCATCAGGGCGTAGAACATGTCCTCCATGGTCTTCATCATGTCCGCTTCTCCGGTTTGTTTGTTGCTTGGCGGGAGCGTGCCGCGACCGACGGCATCGCATCGCCAACGTGCGATGTTGAAGTCCAGTTCCGGGACAGCGCACGAAGCGGACAATTTCGCGCATCGGCGCGCCGTGGGCCGACCGTGCGCTGGCGGAACTTGGCCGCAAGGCCGGGCGTTCAATTGCAGCGAAGGCGATACGTTACCACCAGCGCCGGCCCAGTGAGGGGCAGTCCATGACAACCGATATTCAGGAGCGGTCGCGCGCAAGCAGCCAGCTAAATCAGCTGTTTTCGCGTTTCGCGCAGAAGGTGGCGTCCTGGACCGGCAACCCGATCGCATTCCTGCTGGCGCTGGCGGTGGTGCTGGTGTGGATCGTGACCGGCCCGATCTTCAATTACAGCGATACCTGGCAGTTGGTGATCAATACCGGCACGACAATCGTGACCTTCCTGATGGTTTTCCTGATCCAGAACACGCAGAACCGCGACATCCTGACGGTCCAACTCAAGCTGTCCGAACTCGTTTTGGCGATGAAGGGCGCAGAGGACAAATTCGCCTCGATCGAGGATCTCAGCGACGATGAGCTCGAAGAGTTGCATGTTCAATGCCGCACGCAGGCCGAGATGGCGATGACGCGCCTGCAAAGCCGGCGCGGCACGACCGGCGGCGGCGACGATGCCGAGACGGGTCGGAAAAATCCGAAGCCGCGCGCTGTGGCACATTCTGCCAAGACACAAAAGAAGAGGTCACGCGCGGCCGACAAAACCTGAAGCGGCCCGGAACTTTTAGCCCCGCCAGTACTTTAACGGCCATCTCGTACTTGTAGACCCCGTGCGAAACCTGTCGCGGCGACGAAAAGACGGAGGCCAATTTCGTTTTTTCGCCACAAGCGTCGTGTGAGTTGGGTGCGCTCGGGCCGTTGAGCGGCGGAGGACGAGTCATGAGGGGGCTTTGGGTTCGAGCGCTTGCGCTCGGAGCTGTAGTATTGAGTGCGCCTGCTTCGGCGCAAGCGGTCAAAGGCGGGGCTAAAGACTTAGCGCAGAGTCGGACGCAGCAGTTCTCCGGCGTCGCCGCCTATTACGACAAAGGCTACAAGGGCAAGACAGCCGCAGGCGAGCGCTACGATCCCGCCAAATTCACCGCCGCGCACAAGACATTGCCCTTCGGCACGCGCCTGCGGATCACGGACAAGTCCAACGGCCGCAGCGTCGATGTGGTGGTCAACGACCGCGGTCCGTTCACCAGGGGCCGCGTGCTCGATCTCTCGCTCGCGGCCGCCAAAGAACTCGGCATGATCGACCGCGGCCTCAGCCACGTGACGGCCGACATCCAGTAAACGGCCCAGCGTCAGGACGTCTCAGTCCACCTTCGCTTCGTCGCGGTACATGACCTTGTGGCGCGTCTCGCGCACCCAGGCGTCGATATCCTCGACCGACATGTAGTTCTTCATGTCGAAGCGATCCCAGCTCATAATCTGCGGCAGCGTCTTCTTCCAGCGCTTGTAGGGGGTCTTCGCCGGCACGCCGAACAGCATGATGTCGATGATGGCGAGATCGTCCGGCACGCCGAGCAGCGGGCGCAGCGATTTCTGCGCGTCATCCTGACCGATGGCGGTGACCCACCAGACCTGATAGCCGAGCGCGGCGGCGGCCAGATGCGCCGACATGGTCGAGGCGGCGACGCTCTGCAGCAAGATACGCTCGGCATTGGCCTGATAGAGCCTGTCGAGTTCGGAGCCGTCGAGCAGCACCGGAAAAGCGCGCACGAAGCGGAAGTCCGCCGCCACCACGACAAAGCCCGGAGCGTCAGCCAGCCCACGATAGTTCGGCGTGGGAAATTTCATCTTCAGCTTGGCGCGCTTGGTCGCCTCGGCGACGAAATAGTCGGCGATCTCTTTCTTCACCGCCGGATCGGTCACGACGATGTAGTGCCAGGGCTGCGCATTGGCGCCGGACGGCCCATGCCGCGCGGCCTCCAGCACCATCTCGATGTGCTCGCGCGGCACCGGAATATCGGGACGGAAGGCGCGCGTGGTGAGGCGGTTGCGGGCCACATCCATGAATGCCTCGTAGCGCGCGATATTGGGGGTGAAGCTGGTTACGTCATCCATGTGGGTCCTCCCGTCGGGCCGTATTGTTTTGCGCATCATAATCGGGTTTCTTGTGTCGCGTCACACCCGCCTCACGGCCCCCGCCTTCACAAGGACCCTACCATGCCCGCCAAGCGCCCGGCGCAACGCCTCGCCCTGATCGACGAAAAGGACATGACTAAAGCCCAGCGAGCGCTGCTGGAGTCGCTCCGCGCGGGGCCGCGCGGCAAGTCGCTCACCCCGCGCGGGCCCTTCGCCGCCTGGATGCATGCGCCGGAATTCGGCCAGCTCGCGCAGGCGCTCGGCGCGCATGCGCGCTACAACACCGCTCTGCCGCCGCGCCTGTCGGAATTCGCCATCCTGTGCACGGCACGGCTGTGGCGCGCCCAGTACGAATGGTTCGCGCACGCGCCGATGGCGGAGAAAGGCGGCGTAAAGCCGAAGACGATTGCCGATCTGCGCGCCGGGCGCGCGCCGAAATCGGCGCCCAAAGACGAGCGCGCGATCTACGATTTCATCCAGGAGCTCTATAAGACCAAGCGGGTGAGCGACCGCACCTACAAGCGCGTCCATGCGATTCTCGGCGAGGCGGCGATGGTCGAACTCGCCGGCATCCTCGGCTACTACGCGCTCATCTCGATGACGCTCAACATCTTCCACATGCTCCCGCCCGAGAGCGAGAAGCTCGCCTTCACCGAGCCGAAAAGCAAATAGGCGCGCGCGGCGCGTCTAAAATGAAAATCCCGGTGCGGACAGCACCGGGATTTCACATTCCAAATTTCCAAACGCAACCGCGATCAGCAGGCGCGATGTGTCCTGATGATGACGTTGCCGCTCGGTGTGCGGGTTTTCACACGCACAGTCCGGCAGTCGGCGTGAGAACGCCAGCCGTAGTGATGGCCGCGGTAGTGATCGCGATCGCGATGAACCACGACTGCATCGCCACGGTCACGGACGACAACTTGCGCCGTCGCCGGTAAAGCACCGAGCAGCGTGGCGGCAATCGCCGCACCAATAACAAGCATTTTCATTGTGGCCTCCCTGGTTTCCTCAAGCATGGGCAAACGCCGGAGACGCGGGAAAGTTTCTTACAGTAAACAATGCAACCGATGAACATGCGTTCAGGGAGCGAGCCATGGATTCCGCCACGCAGCATGGTACGGCTGCCCGAAGAACGACCGACCGGAAGCCGGCCGCCTTCGAGCACAGCCGGTCAGTGGTTCATCTTCATGCCGGGCATCTTCATGCCCGGGGTGCCATGATCGCCACCGCCACTCTGTGCGCCGATGCTCTCGACGACGAATTCGACGTCGACTTTGCCGGCCTTCTCGAAGTCGAGCGTGGCTTTGACGTGCTCGCCCATTTCGAGAGGCTTGTGCAAGCCGACGAACATGATGTGATAACCGCTGGGCTTGAACTCGACCGTCTGGCCCGGCGCGATCTCGACGCCTTTGTCCACGGCGCGCATCTTCATCACGCCATTGTCCATGCTCATCTCATGGATCTCGAAGCTCTTGGACGCGTCCGACGATCCACCAACGAAACGGTCCGGCGCAGAGCCGTTGTTGGTGATCTTCAGATAGCCGCCGCCGACGGCCGCGCCCTTCGGGGTCGCGCGCGCCCAAGGGTCGCCGACCTTCAGGCTACCGAGCGTATACTCATTGGCGACCGCGCCGGACACGGCCAAAGCGGCAAAGGCGGCGGCAAGGAATGCAGTGCGAAACATCATCATGATCTGGTCTCCTGACGGCGCAGGTGCCGCTGCTGTGCATGCGGCCTGCGAATAAGACGAATTGAAAGGGCGTCGCGGGCGTCAGGGCGACGGCGGCGCGCGTGCCATCAGTGGCGTGCGGCTGGGTGGCCAAACGACCGCCGCGATGAGCGGCGCCGCCGCCGTGGTGCTGATGCGCGGCCGATGGGCGTCGAACGCGATGGGTGCCGGCCCGGCGAGCGCCGGGGCATGGCATTGCATGCCGCAGCCGGCGGCGCAGGCGCAGCCGGAATCGTGGCCGGCCGGCTGAGGGCCGCCGTCCGCGGTGGCGGAGGCGCAGAGGCTCCCGTCCAAAATCGGATGGGCCGCGACCGTCAACGGCAAGAGCAGCGCCTGCAAAGCGACCACATAAGCCGCGAGCAGCGCGATCAGCCGCCGTGACGGGATGAGGCTGGGCATGCGCGCAACCTAGGCCGACTCGCGAAATCGGTCCAGACGACGCCGCACCCGCCCGGTAGAGCGCCAAATGTTCCCGTCGCTTCCCCCGCCGGTCTGCATGGTAGCTCTGTGGTTCTTTGCACTATGGCAGGGATGTGATCGGGATTACCCTTCCGCATCCGGTCCTCTCGGCAGAGGCTTATTGGCCTCAGCCGCTCGAACAACCGAAACCGGACGTGTTAGACTGTCATGGTAATGACCAGCAGGGAATCATCTCAGTCTTCCGACCATGAGGCGCGGGTGCTTGAATTCCGCCGCCCCAAGCCGGGACAGCGCGCGCCCGTGGCCGGGCAGTCCCCGGTGGCCGATCTCGCCAAATTTGAGCGTGTCCCGGAAGGCGGCGACGACTATCGGCACCGTATGGTGGTGAATCTGGTTGCCTTCGTCTTCGTGGTCGCCCTGATTGGCGCCGGATTGTGGCTGGCCGACACCATGGCGCGCATGCGCCATGACCAGGATTGCGTCCTCTCGGGCCGGCGCGGTTGCAGTCCGGTCGAGGTCAGCAAGGACCGCTGGTAGGGCCTTTTTTCGGGACATCCACAGGCGGGCGCTGGCGTTCCCCCGCATTCCGCCGTCAAATACCTGTCACCATTGAACTTGGCCGCCTGCTTCGGTATACGGGCTGCCAATCGCTAACCGGTGGGAAGGCCGGGTTTAGGGGGCTGTGCGCGGCTTTCAGCCGAGCGTCGTCCAATTGCCAGAACTCCAAATCAGTCAGAGAGTTACCGATGTCCTCGACGTTCGACACCATCGCCAATATTATCGCCGAGACATGCGATATCCCGCGCGACTCCATTAAACCGGAGAGCCACGCCATTAACGATCTCGGCATCGACAGCCTGGACTTCCTGGACATTGCCTTCGCCATCGACAAGGCCTTCGGGATAAAACTGCCACTCGAGCAGTGGACCCAGGAAGTCAATGACGGCAAGGCGACCACCGACCAGTATTTCGTTCTGAAAAACCTCAGTGCCCGCATCGACGAACTCGTCGCTGCCAAGGGGGCCTAAGGCGCCCACATGCGTCTCGAGTATTTCCAGCTGATCGACCGGATCGTCGACCTCAGTCTCGGCGACCGTAAGATCAGCACCGAGGCGACCGTCCCGACCACCAGCACCATCTTCGAGGGGCACTTCCCCGGCTATCCGCTGATGCCAGGCGTGCTGTTGATCGAGGCCATGGCTCAGACCGCCGGCTGGCTGGTCGTGGCAGCGAATAAATTCGAGCGCATGGCATTCCTGGCTGCCGTCAAAGAAGCCAAGTTCCGCACCTTCGTCGTTCCGGGCCAGGTCCTCTCGATCACCGCGCGGCTGATGCACGAAGGCTCCGGCTACGCGGTCACCGAGGCGAGCGCCACCAGCGACGGCAAGGCGGTCTGCGATGCATCGCTGACCCTGCGCCTGTTGAATTTCCCCAACGACGAGATGAAGCTGCGGACGCGCGAGATGGCCGCGCGGGTCGGTTTCCCGAGCGAGGCGCCGATCAATGCCTGAGACGGCACGGGAGGCCTGGATTACCGGGGTCGGGATGCTCTCCTACCTGGGCGAAGGGCCGGATACCCATTGGCAGAAGCTGATGGCCGCGCAGCCGAACGCGAACTTGACGACGTTCGCGCCGTTCGCGGTGCATCCGCTGGCGCCGATCAATTTCGATGCACAGATCCCCAAGAAGGGCGATCAGCGCCAGATGGAGAACTGGCAGCGCATTGGCACCTATGCCGCCGGCCTCGCCCTCGACGCCGCCGGCGTGAAGGGCAAAACCGATATCCTCTCGCGCATGGACATGATCGTCGCCGCCGGCGGCGGCGAGCGCGACCTCAAGGTCGACTCCACGATTCTCAGCGGCATGCCGCGTGCACGGAATCCAGCCGCCTTCCTCAACGAACGGCTGATGAGCGACCTTCGCCCCACCCTTTTCCTGGCGCAGCTCTCCAATCTGCTCGCCGGCAATATCTCGATCGTGCATGGTGTGACCGGCTCGTCGCGCACCTTCATGGGCGAGGAGTCGGCCGGCGTCGACGCCGTGCGTATCGCGCTCTCGCGCATCAACGCCAACCAGAGCGACATCGCGCTCGTGGGCGGCGCGCACAATGGCGAGCGCGAAGACCTGCTGATGCTCTACGAATTCGCCGGTCAGACGCTGAAGGATCGCTTTGCACCGGTCTGGGAGCGCAGCGGCAATCCCGGCTTCGCCCTCGGTTCGCTCGGCGCCTTCCTCGTGATCGAAGCGAGCGAGCACGCGCAGGCGCGCGGCGCCAAGCCGCTGGCAAAGCTCACCGCTGTCGTGTCGGATCGCTCCAACCGCCAGCCGGGCGCGGTGACCGCGGCGCTCGAAGGCCTGTGGGACAAGATCAAGGACAAGATCAAGCCCGGCCACGCCGCGGTGCTTTCGGGCGCCACCGGCGCCGAGCCCGCGACCTCCGAAGAGCGCGCCTTTCTATCGAGCCACGGCGATCTTGCCGTCCGTGCGACAGGTTCCTATTTCGGGCATGGGCTGGAACCGCAATTCTCCATGAATGTGGCGCTGGCTACTGTCGCGCTCGGGCATGGTAGTCTCTTCCCGCCGTGCGACTCCACGGGGCTGGAGAAGCCGATGAGCGGCGACTTGAGCCAGGTCTTGGTGACCGGCGTCGGACATTGGCGGGGGGAAGGCCTCGCCTTGGTCGAGCGGGTCGGCTGAAGGAGAGCGGAAATGGCGTCGACCAAGGACAAGATGGGCCGGCCGATTGTGGTGGTAACCGGCCTCGGCGTGGTCACCTCGCTCGGCGCCGGCAAGGAAGACAACTGGGCCAAGCTCACCGCCGGCGAATCCGGCATCCGCGCCATCACCCGCTTTCCCACCGACGGAATGAAGACCCGCATCGCCGGGACCATCGATTTCCTGCCGCCGCAGCCTTGCGCGGCGGCGCTGTCGGAAACCTTTGCTGACATGGCCGCCGAAGAAGCGATCAGCCAGTCGGGCATCGGCAAGCATGGCGGGTTCCCCGGGCCGCTCTTCCTCGCGGTATGCCCGATCGAGATGGAATGGCCGCAGCGCCTGGAGCTCGGCGCGCGCTCGGGCGCCAACGACACCGTCACTTATGCCGATCTGTTGCGCGTAAGCGCGCAATTCCCCAACTATCATGGCCGCTTCCTGTTCGGTTCCGTGGCCGATCATCTGGCCGACAAGTTCGGCACGCGCGGCTCGCCGATTTCGCTCTCCACCGCCTGCGCCTCGGGCGCGAGCGCGATTCAGCTCGGCGTCGAGGCCATCCGCCGCGGCGAGACGGACGCTGCGCTCTGCGTCGGCACCGACGGCTCGATCAATCCCGAGGCGGTGATCCGCTTCTCGCTGCTCTCTGCCCTCTCCACGCATAACGACCCGCCGTCCAAGGCAGCGCGGCCGTTCTCCAAGAACCGCGACGGGTTCGTCATGGCGGAAGGTGCCGGCGCGCTGGTGCTGGAGAGCTATGAATCCGCGCAGGCGCGCGGCGCCAAGATCCTCGGCGTGGTCGAAGGCTGCGGCGAGATCACCGATGCCTTCCATCGCACCCGCTCCAGCCCGGACGGCAAGCCGATCATCGGCTGCATCGTCAGCGCGCTGAAAGATGCCGGCGTGACGCCCGACGATATCGACTATGTCAATGCGCACGGCACCTCGACGCCGGAAAACGACAAGATGGAATATCTCGGCTGCTCGACGGTGTTCGGCGAACGCATGAAGCGCCTGCCGATCTCATCGAACAAGTCGATGATCGGCCATACGCTGTCGGCGGCGGGCGCGGTCGAGGCGGTGTTCTCGATCCTCACGCTGCAAAGCCAGCGCATTCCGCCGACCATCAATTACGACACGCCCGATCCGGCGATCCCGCTCGACGTGGTGCCGCACAAGGCGCGCGACGCGAAGATGCGCCACGTCATCTCCAACTCCTTCGGCTTCGGCGGGCAGAACGTGTCGCTGGTCATGGGGCTCGAGCCGGCGTAAAGCGCCAGCCCGACCGTTCCCCATGCGCGCACTGCAACTCATCGCCGACCGCAAGCTCGAACTTGCCGACGCCCCCCCGCCCCCGCCGCCAAGCGAAGGCGAGGTGCAGATTCGCATCAAGGCGGTGGCGCTCAATCACCTCGATCTCTGGGGCTTCCGCGGCATGGCCTTCGCCAAGCGGCAATTGCCGCTGGTGGTCGGCGCCGAAGCCGCCGGCGAGATCGCCAGTGTGGGCGCCGGCGTGACCACCTTCAGGCCCGGCGACAAAGTTGTGATGTACGGCGCCATGACCTGCGGGCACTGCGAAGCCTGCCGCGAGGGCCGCGACAATCTGTGCGAAAACGTCGGCGGCATCATGGGCTTCCACATCGACGGCTTTGCGCGTGATCTGATCAACCTCCCGGCGCGGCTGACGATCCCGGTGCCGGCGGGCGTTTCGGACCGCGACGCCGCCTGCGCGCCGATCGCCTTCGGCACCACCGAGCACATGCTGTTCGACAACGCCAAGCTCAAGCCCGGCGAGACGATCCTCGTGCATGCCGGCGGCTCCGGCATCGGCTCGGTCGCCATCAAGATGGCCAAGGCCATCGGCTGCACCGTCATCACCACCGTCGGCGACGACGCCAAGGCCGAGAAGTGCAAGGCGCTCGGCGCCGATCACGTCATCAACTACAAGACCCAGCGCTTCGAGGGCGTGACGCGCAAGCTCACGGCCAAGAAAGGTGTCGATGTCGTGTTCGAACATGTCGGCGGCGAAGGCTTCAATGCCTCGCTGTTCGTCCTCAAGCGCGGCGGCCGGCTGGTCACCTGCGGCTCGACGGCGGGCCCGACCGTGACCATCAATCTGATGCAGCTGTTCCAGCAGCAGTACAAAATCTTCGGCTCGTTCGGCTGCAACATGCGCAACATCCGTGACAGCCTCTCGAAGATCGCCACCGGCATGGCGCCGATCATCGACACCGAGGTCGATCTCGCCGATCTCGAGCGCGGCCTTGCGCGCATCGAAAGCCGGCAGGTGTTCGGCAAGGTGATCGTGAATTTTTAAGAGGCTGCCGGGGCAACCGCTCGTCCTCGCGAAAGCGGGGACCCAGTACTTGGAAACGGTCTGCGCTTGCTATCGTGGCCCTGGATTCACGCTTGCGCGGGAATGAGCGGAGTGTGAAGCGGGTGCAAGGATGGCCACTGTCATGAGCGCGAACAAGCGACGCTTGCGCCGCCGCTTCAAGGGCGCCGGAGACGCGATCGTCGGCTCGCTGGCGATCGGAACGCTGCGCCTGGTGCGGCGGACAAACTACGACAGGATGGCGAACTTCGCCGGCTGGCTGATGCGCACCATCGGCCCGCTGTTCCGCGAGAACCGCATCGCCCGCGCCCAGCTCACCGCCGCCTTCCCCGAGAAACCGCCGGCCGAGATCGACACGATCCTGCGCGGCGTCTGGGACAATCTCGGCCGCATGGGCGCGGAGTTCGCCCATCTCGACAGGCTGTGGGATTTCGACCCGGAGAACCCGACACGCCGCGGCCGCATCGAACTGGCCGAGCCCGACATCGAGCGCTTTCGCAAGATCCTCTACGACGGCAAGCCGGCGCTCCTGTTCGCGTCGCATCTCGCAAATTGGGAGCTGCCGGCGATCTGCGCCGCCACCTACAAGCTCGACAGCGCGGTGCTTTACCGGCGGCCGAACATCAAGCGGCTGAACGAATGGATCACCGAGACGCGCGCGGCCACGATGGGCGAATTGATCTCGACCGGGCTCAACGCACCGATGAAGCTCGCCGAGGCGCTCGCGCGCGGTGCCCATGTCGGCATGCTGGTCGACCAGTATTACGTGCGCGGCGTGGAGGTGACCTTCTTCGGCCGCCGCACCAATGCCAATCCGCTGATGGCGCGGCTGGCGCAGCACTTCAACTGTCCGATCCACGGCGCACGCATCATCCGCCTGCCCGATAACCGCTTTCGCGCGGAACTAACCGAGGAAATTGCACCCGCGCGCGACCCGAAAGGCGACGTCGACATCGCCGGCACGATGCAGGTCATCATGAACGTGATCGAAGGCTGGGTGCGCGAGCATCCCGAGCAGTGGCTGTGGCTGCACCGCCGCTGGCGGTAAGGGAACTTCGGATCATTCCGCCGCAGGAACCGTCCGCGCGTCATCTCGTTGCACAGAAATGCGACGGGTGACAAACCATGGCTTACCGTTTCAAGCACGGTGACGACTCCGTGCAGGATGGCCTGCGGCGGATTGCGCTCGACCAGATCGACAGGGCGATCGCCGAAATCGACAACCGGCACCTTGGGTTGGACGAGACCGTCCACCAGGTGCGCACCCGCTGCAAGAAACTGCGCGGGCTGATCCGGCTCGTCCGTCCCGCCTTCAACGACTACCAGGTGGAAAACGCGGCTTTCCGCGACGCGGCGCGCGCCTTGTCGTTCGTGCGCGACGGGGCGGTAATGATCAAGACCTACGACACGTTGCTCGACGCCTATGCCCAGCAAGTCGAGCGCGCCACGTTTGCGCAAATCCGGCGCCACCTCACACTGCGCCAAAGGCAAATCGTTCGCCGGCGCGGCGAAATCGACGAGCGCCTCGCGCGCGCCCGCGCCGAAATGGTACAGGCCCGCAAACGCGCACGCCATTGGCGGCTGAACGGCGACGGCTTCGATGCGATCGCGGGCGGCCTTGAGAAAAACTACAAGCGCGCGGAGAAGGCGATTGCCCAGGCGCACAAGAATCCGGTGCCGACCGCGTTCCACGAATGGCGCAAGCGCATCAAATATCACGGCTATCATACGCGGCTGCTGGAGCCGATGTGGCCGAGCGCGTTGAAGATACATCGCAAGGAGGCCGACCGGCTCGGCGATTTCCTCGGCGACCATCACGACCTGGAGGTATTCCGGCGGGCGCTGGCGCACGATCCGGAGGTCTTCGGCAATACCAAGACGGTCGAGGTGCTGATCGGCCTCATCCGCCGGCGTCAGGCTGAACTTGAAGCCGATGTATTCGCGCTCGGGGCGCGCTTCCTGTCGGAACAGGACGACGCCCTTCTCCGGCACTGGCGCGCCCTCTGGGATATCTGGCAGAACGAGACGCCGTTCGAGCAAAAGGCCCTGGCGGCCTGAGAGAAGCACATGGCGTCCGAAATCGAGCGGAAGTTTCTCGTCACGGGCGACGGCTGGAAGGCGCAAGCCGACCGCGGCAAGGCACTCGTCCAGGCTTATCTGGCGTCCACGGACAAAGCTTCAATCCGCGTGCGGATCGTCGACGACGCCGAGGCCGTCATCACCCTCAAAAGCGCGGGCTCCGGTACCAGCCGTTCGGAATTCGAGTATTCCATCCCGGTTGCCGATGCGCGGGAGTTGATGAAGTTGCGCCGAGGCCGCGTGATCGAAAAGAGCCGGTACACCGTGGCCGCCGGCAGGCTGAAGTGGGAAATCGACGCCTTTGGCGGCGATCTGGCGGGCCTCGTCATCGCCGAGATCGAACTTGCGAGCGCGGACAGCGCGTTCGACCGTCCACTGTGGCTCGGACGCGAGATCACCGGCGACAAGCGCTATTACAACGACAGCCTTGCCGCCGGCGAGACGCCGGAACGCGCCTGACCGCCTCGCCTACTTGCCCGTCTTCACTTTCGTCCACAGCCGGTTGATGACGCGCTGCGCCTTCTGGTCGCGCGCGCTCACGGTGTAGAGCTTGGCCATGGTCGCAGCGTCCGGGTAGACGCTCTTGTCGTCGAGCACCGCTTTGTCGATGAGTTTCTGGCTGGCGAGATTGCCGTTGGCGTAAGAGACGAGATTGCTGTTCTTCGCGGCCACGTCAGGCTTCAACAGAAAATTGATGAAAGCATAGGCCTCATCGACGTGGGCGGCGTCCTTCGGGATCGCGATGTTGTCGAACCACATCTGCGCGCCCTCCTTCGGGATAGCATAAGCGATCTCGACGCCGTTCTTGGCTTCCACCGCGCGTTTCTGCGACTGCTTGATGTCGCCCGACCAGCCGACGACCAGGCAGATTTCCCCGCTCGCCAGCGCGTTGAGATATTCGGAGGAATGGAATTTACGCACAAAGGGCCTTATCTTTATAAGCAGATCGGCCGCCTTCTCCAAATCCTTCGGATCGGTCGAGTTGGGATTGAGACCGAGATAATGCAGCGCCGCCGGCATGATGTCGTCGGCGGAATCGAGCATGTGGATGCCGCAGTCCTTGAACTTCGCCAAGAGCTCCGGCTTGAACACGACATCCCAGCTGTCGATCGTGGCGTTGGCGCCGAGCCGCTCGTGCACCGCCTTGACGTTGTAGCCGATGCCGGTCGTGCCCCACATATAATTGACGGCGTATTGATTGCCGGGATCATACGACGCGAGGCGCTTGGCGACCTCGGGCCAGACATTGGAGAGGTTCGGCAGCTTGCTCTTGTCGAGCTTCTGGAACACGCCGGCATTGATCTGGCGCTGCAGGAAATAACCGGTCGGCACCACGACGTCGTAGCCGGACTTCCCGGCGAGCAGCTTGGTCTCCAGCGTCTCGTTCGCGTCGAAGGTGTCGTATTGCACCTTGATGCCGGTCTCCTTGGTGAATTCTTCCAGCACCGTCGGATCGATATAGTCCGACCAGTTGTAGACATTCACCACGCGCGTCTCCTGCGCGCAGGCGGCGCCGACGCCGCCGACGAGTGTCAAAGCGAGAACAGCGATCGCGAACGCGCGGCGCATGGAATCCCCCCGGATCGATGCGGATGAATCAGGTCTTGGTCGGAAGCCCCGCCTGTTTCCAGGCAATTATGCCGCCGGCGAGATGCGCCCTGTACGGATAGCCCTGGTCCTGCGCGGCGAGCGAGGCCGTAACCGACCGCCGGCCCGAGCGGCAGGCAAATACCACCTGCTTGCCTGCTGGATCGGGGATGGCGGCAGGATCGAATTGGGACAGCGGCACGATCACCGCGTCGGGATAGCTTTCCACCGCGGTTTCGTTCGGCTCGCGCACGTCGACCAGCAGGATCGTGCCTTCGCTCAAGCCTGCCGCGACCTCTTCAGGCGTGAGATTGGTGACTTCGTCGGCACGCTGCATCTCGTCAGCCATGGACGGAAACTCCGTTGTTCCTTGGCGGCGTTTTTAGCCGGAATCCAGCCGCCCCGCACCAGTCTTTTGGCTCGACCCGTCATTCCGGGGCGCGCACAGAGTGCGCGAACCCGGAATCCAGCAACCGGCACAGTGCTCGCGTCTGGAGTCCGGGCTCGCCGCTTCGCGGCGCCCCGGAATGACTGTTCAAGGCCTAGATCGTCACTTGCGTACCGACTTCCACCACCCGCCCGGTGGGGATCTGGAAATAATCCGTGGCGTCGTTGGCGAAGCGGGTCAGACCAATGAAGAGCCGGTCCTGCCAGCGCGGCATGCCGGACTTGGCCGCCGGCTTGAGCAGCCGCCGCGACAGGAAGAACGACGTCGCCATGATGTCGAACTGCCAGCCGAGTTTGCGCGCGATGGCGAGCGCCTTGGGTACGTTCGGCGTCTCCATGAAGCCGAAGCGCAGCACCACGCGCGAGAAGGTCTTGCCAACCGGTTCGATACGCACGCGCTCGGCCGGATCGACGCGCGGCGTGTCGGCGGTTTCCACCGTGAGGATGACGTTCTTCTCGTGCAGCACCTTGTAGTGCTTGAGGCTGTGCAAGAGCGCTGTCGGAGCGCTGGCTGGATCGCTTGTGAGGAATACGGCCGTACCCGGCACGCGGATCGGCGGCTTCTTCTCGAGATTGGCCACCAGGGACTCCAGCGGCATCTCCTGATGCCGCGTCTTCTCGAACAGCATGCGGCTGCCGCGCCGCCACGTATACATCACCACCATGATCAGCAAGCCGAGTGCGAGCGGCACCCAGCCGCCGTCGACGATCTTGAGCATGTTCGCCGACAGGAAGGTGAGATCGACGAACAGGAACGGCGCCATCAATGCCGCTGCGCCGAGCGCCGGCCAGCGCCAGACACGCCAGATGACGATGAAGGCCATCATGGCGGTGACCACCATCGTACCCGTCACGGCGATGCCGTAGGCGGAGGCCAGCGCGGTCGACGAGCGGAACAGCGCCACCAGCATCAGCACGCCGATCAGCAGCAGGGTGTTGACGCGCGGCATGTAAATCTGCCCGACCAACGACTCCGAGGTATGGCGGACTTCGAAGCGCGGGAGGAGGCCGAGTTGGATCGCCTGCCGTGTCAACGAATAGGCGCCGGAAATGACGGCCTGACTGGCAATCACCGTGGCGACGGTGGCGAGAAGCACCATCGGTATCAGTGCCCAGTGCGGAAACAGCAGGAAGAACGGGTTCTCGACGGCGCCGGGATGAGAGAGCACCAGCGCGCCCTGCCCCAGGTAGTTGATCGTCAGCGCCGGCAGCACCACCGTCAGCCAGGCGAAGCGGATCGGACCACGTCCGAAATGTCCGAGATCCGCGTATAGCGCCTCGCAGCCGGTCACCACCAGGAACACCGCGCCGAGCGTAAAAAAGCCGACGATGCCGTGATGCAGAAGGAAGCTCACGCCATACCAGGGATTGAATGCGCGGAGCACGGCCAGATTCTCAGCGATATGCCAGACACCGGCGGCAGTAATAGCGGCGAACCAGACCAGCATGATCGGCCCGAAGAACGCGGCGACCTTGGCGGTGCCGCGTGACTGAACCCAAAACAATGCAAGGAGGACCACGACCGTAATGGGCACCACGTAGGGATCAAGCGCCGGGGTCGCGATCTTCAAGCCTTCCACCGCGGACAGCACCGACAACGCTGGCGTGATGATGGCGTCACCGTAGAACAACGCACCGCTGATGATGCCGAGAAAAATCACGATGCCGCTGGCGCCGCCGAGCGCGCGCGAAGCGAGCGCCATCAGCGCCAGGGTGCCGCCCTCGCCGTTATTGTCGGCGCGCAGGAGGATCACCACGTACTTGGCGGTGACGATGAAGAGCAGCGCCCAGATGATCAGCGACAGGATTCCGAGCACCATCGCCTGGCTCGGCTGATTGCCCGGGCCCGCGGCGGCCAGAACGGACTCCCGCATGGCGTACAGCGGGCTGGTGCCGATGTCGCCGTAGACGACGCCGATGCTACCGAGAGTCAGTGGCCAGAAGCCGGTCTTCGCCGCCGCGTCGCCGCCCTCAGGGACCGCGACCGAACTGCCGTTTCCGGCCGTCATGCTATGAGACATAAACCTGAGCCTGACCGCTGCATCGCAATAGAGTTGAGGAAGGGCGGGCTTATAGCCCCAGAATGGTCGTCTCGCACGTTTATTTGCGCAGGCCGGCGCGGCGAGCCATGCCGAAAGCGCAGACCGGCGACAGGGCCTTCTCCTTAACTTTCAAAGGGTTAAAGGACATGTTTTGCCTGCTCCGACCCTGTCCGGCGAACGCCTAGACGGTTACCTGGGTTCCGACCTCAACCACACGGCCCGTGGGAATCTGAAAGAAGTCGGTGGCATCGCTCGCGGAGCGTGCCAACCAGATGAACAGGTGGTCCTGCCAGCTCGGCATGCCGGACTGAGGCGAGGGCCTGAGCGAACGCCGCGACAAGAAGAACGACGTCGACATGATGTCGAACTGCCAGCCGTGCTTGCGCGCGATCACCAGCGCCTTCGGTACGTTGGGCTGCTCCATGTAGCCGAACTTCAGCGAGACGCGCGAGAAGTGCTTGGACAATGGCGTGATGCGCACGCGGTCCTCCTCGCCCACGCGCGGCGTGTCGGCGGTGATGATGGTGAGGACGACATTGTGCTCGTGCAGCACCTTGTTGTGCTTGAGATTGTGCAAAAGCGCCGCCGGCGCGAAATCCGGATCGCTGGTGAGAAACACCGCGGTTCCGGGCACGATGTGCGGCGGCTTCTTCTCGAGACTGCGGAACAGCGTGTCGAGCGGCACCTCGGTGCGCCGCGTCTTGTTCACCAGGATGCCGGTGCCGCGCCGCCAGGTCAGGATCAGTAGCACCATGGTGGCGCCGAACAGGAGCGGCGCCCAGGCACCTTCGAAGAGCTTGAGAAAGTTCGCCGAGAAGAACGTGACGTCGACGACGAAGAGCGGCGTGAGAAGAAGCAGCGCGCGCCACAACGGCCATTGCCACAGCCGCCAGATCACCACAAAGGCGAGGACGCCGTCCACGACCATCGTCGTCGCGACCGCGATGCCATATGCAGAAGCAAGCGCGCTCGATGTGCGGAATAGCCCGACGAGCAGCAGCACGCCGACCAGGAGCGCGATCGTCACGCGGGGGATATAGATTTGGCCCGCATGGGAGGCCGATGTGTGCAGGATCGTCAGGCGCGGCAACAGGCCGAGTTGGATCGCTTGATGCACCAGCGAATAGGCGCCGGTGATCACCGCCTGGCTGGCGATCACGGTCGCCGCGGTCGCCAGCACGACCATCGGCAGCAGGAACATCTCCGGCACCAGGCGATAGAACGGATTTTCGATCGCCGCCGGATCGGCGAGCACCTTGGCGCCCTGGCCGAAATAATTGATCACCAGCGCCGGCAGTACGAGACAGAGCCATGCGGTCTGGATCGGCTTGCGGCCGAAATGGCCGAGATCGGCATAGAGCGCCTCGCCGCCGGTGACGACGAGAAACACGGCGCCGAGGGTCACCAGCCCGATGGTGCCATGATTGATGAGGAATGCGATGCCGTAATACGGATTGATTGCCTCAAGCACGTGCGGATCGTCGCGGATATGCAGCGCACCGGCAACGGCGATCGCGGAAAACCAAACCACCATGATCGGCCCGAACAAGGCGGCGACTTTCGCGGTGCCGTAGCTTTGCGCCGCGAACAAGGCGACCAGGATGACGACCGTGAGCGGCGCCACATAGTCGCTGAAAGCGGGAAGCGCGAGCTTGAGCCCCTCCACCGCCGACAGCACCGAAATCGCGGGAGTGATCACCGAGTCGCCGAGAAACATCGATGCGCCGATGATGCCGACGATCAAGACAAACTTCGTTCGCCGGCCGAGCGCCCGTGTCGCCAGCGCCATGAGCGAGAGCGTCCCGCCCTCGCCGTTATTGTCGGCGCGCAACAGGATCAAAACGTATTTGAGCGTTACGGTAACGATCAGCGCCCACAAAATGAGCGAGAGAACCCCGAACACCACGTCGCGGGTCACCGGGAGATGGTTGCTGGCGGCGATCGCCGCTTCGCGGAAGGCGTAGAGCGGACTGGTGCCGATGTCGCCGTAGACAACGCCGACGCTACCGAGGGCCAAAGCGACAAGGCTTGGCGGCACGTCCCGAGCAACAGCCGCTGTGGCTTCCGGCGCGGCAACCGTCTCGTGCACACGGTCACTCATTGAAGTGCTTTTTTGTTCCCGCCCAGGAGCAGAGTGCGGCCTTATATCACCGCCTCTCGCGAGAAAATACCGTGCGTTCGTCCGCGACCCTTTGACCCAGGATCAACGCGCCGCAAACAACCGGCACTCCCCTCCCGCTCCTTCGACAGTGGTCCTCATCCCGTTAAGACGCAAGATGGGCATTCGATCCATCCATCCCTTGGCGACGAAATGCTGCGATCGTAATCGCGCGGAGCGCGCGAATCGCCGCTAGGGGGTCAAGTCGGGCGGAATCGGCGGGTCTTCCCGCATGAGGGTGACGGTCACCCGGCGGTTCGGCGCCATGGACGGATTGTCGGGGAACAGGGGCTCGGTGTCGGCCTTGCCCGCCACCATGTAGATGTGGCCGGTGGGCACGCCCTCTTCGGCAAGGATTTGGCGGACCGCGTTGGCGCGGTCGGCGGAGAGCTCCCACGGACCGTAGCCGGGATGGGAGGCGACGTCGGACGTCGCCGTGTGGCCGATAATGGAGATGCGGTACGGCATCGCCTTGAGCGAAGGCGCGAGCTTGCGGATCAGCGCGCGCGTGGCCTCGTATGGCTCCTTCTCCCCGTCCGGAAACATCGAGCGGCCGTCTTGATCGACGATCTCGATGTTGAGGCCGTCTTTGGTCTCTTCCATCATGACGTGCTTGGAGACTTCGCTGATCTCCGGCATGTCCTGCAACGCCTGACGCAACGACGCGGAGGCGAGCGCGAACTTGCGGTCTTCCTTGAAGCGCGCGCCGTAAGTGCGCTGATGGTCATGTTCATTCGGCGACGGCGTCGCCGAGGCCTCCGACGGATCGATGTTCGCCGCGTTCTTGAGCCTCGGCCGCGTCGGCAGGCCGAGCACCTCGATAATGCCGGAATAGCGCACGCGATCCTGCACGCCGAACGCGTCACGCATGGAGCCGGCGACGACCTGAAGCTTGGCCTGGTCCTGCGTGGAGAAGGCGACGAGCATCACGAAGAAGCTGACCAGCAGCCCCATCAGATCGGCGAAGGTCACGAACCAGCCGTGACCGCCGCCATGCGCTTCCTTGCGTCTCGCCATCCTGGCCGGTCCCGGTTCGACCGCGTCAGGCGGCCACCGCCTCTGCTTCCGCCGCATCGCCCTCGCTGTGGCGATGCTTTTCCGGCAGATAGGCGAGCAGCATCTCGCGCACCAAAGTGGGGCTCTTCGCCTCGCGGATCATCAGGATGCCGTCGATGATCAAAGTGCGGTTGACCTCCTCGTCCACCAGCTTCAAGTGCAGTTTGTCGGCGAGCGGCAGGCAGAACAGATTCGCCAGCGCCGCGCCGTAGAAGGTGGCGAGCAGCGCGCCGGCCATGAAGGGCCCGAGCTTGGACGGATCGGTCATGTTGGCGAACATCTGCACCATGCCGATCAGGGTGCCGATCATCCCGAAGGCCGGCGCGCAGTCGCCGACCGCGCGGTAGATCTTCTGGCCCTCGTCGAGATGGGTGAGGAAATTGTCGCGGTCGCGCTCGAGATTGTCGCGGATGAAGCTGGTGTCGTAGCCGTCGGCGACGTAGCGCACCCCTTTAGCGAGGAACGGATCGTCGATCTCGACCTTCTCCAGACCCATCGGCCCCTGCTTGCGCGCGACCTCAGCGAGACCGGCGAGCTCGTCCACAAGTTCGCGCTGGCTCATGCGCCGCATCGTGAATGCGAAGCGGGCACCGAGCGGCAGGCCATGCATGATCGCCGAAAGTGGGAAGCGGATGAGCGTCGCGGCGAAGGACCCGCCGAAGATGACGATGGCGGCATGTTCGCTGACGAACATGTGCAGGTCGCCGCCCATCAGGATGACCAGCGTCGTGACGCCGATGCCCGACAACAGGCCTAGACTGGTCGCAATATCCATCGACTTGACCCCACCGAACGCAACACCTTGCGCACCATCAACAGCACGTGACGGTCCGACCCTAGACTGGGGCTGTTAAGGGGCGGTAAAGGCTAACCGATCGTGAAAGAAAAACATCGGCGACGCCCGCCCAAACGCGTGACCGGCCAGTGAAATGCGGTAAAACACCGCCGACACCGGCCCCGCTGCTTGGGAGGCCGGCCAGAATTCTGCGCGAAACAAGACCCTATCTATTCGGAAGGAGTGCGACCTATGCGTGAGATCGGCCATTTCATCGGCGGCAAGACCGCCCAGGGGACCTCCGGCCGCTTCGGCGACGTGTTTGATCCCAATACAGGCGAGGTGCAGGCCAAGGTCGCGCTGGCCAAACATTCCGAGGTCGAGGACGCCATCGCCAATGCGCAAGCCGCGCAGCCCGCCTGGGCCGCCACCAATCCGCAGCGCCGCGCCCGCGTGATGTTCAAATTCCTCGAACTGGTGCAGAAGGAATATGACAGCCTCGCCAAACTGCTCTCCTCCGAGCACGGCAAGACGGTGCCCGACGCGCGCGGCGACATCCAGCGCGGCGTCGAGGTGGTGGAGTTCGCCTGCGGCATCCCGAACCTGCTCAAGGGCGAGTACAGCGGCAATGCCGGTCCGGGCATCGACCTGTACTCCCTGCGCCAGCCGCTCGGTGTGGTCGCCGGCATCACGCCGTTCAACTTTCCGGCTATGATCCCGCTGTGGAAGGCCGCCCCGGCGATCGCCTGCGGCAATGCTTTCATCCTTAAGCCCTCCGAGCGCGCGCCGTCGGTGCCGATGCGTCTGGCCGAACTTTTTCTTGAGGCTGGCCTGCCGGCCGGTATCTTCAACGTCGTCAACGGCGACAAGGAAGCAGTCGATACGCTGCTCAACGACGCCCGCGTCCAGGCTATCGGCTTCGTCGGCTCCTCCGCGATCGCCGAGTACATCTATTCCACCGGCTGCGCCAACGGGAAGCGCGTGCAGTGCTTCGGCGGCGCCAAGAACCACATGATCGTCATGCCCGACGCGGACATGGATCAGGCCGTCGATGCGCTGATCGGTGCCGGCTATGGCTCGGCCGGCGAGCGCTGCATGGCGGTATCGGTGGCGGTGCCGGTCGGCGAAAAGACCGCCGACGCGCTGTTGAAGAAACTGATCCCGCGCGTTGAGAACCTGAAAATCGGTCCCTCCACCGATGCGCAGGCCGACTACGGCCCACTGGTCACGCAGGCGGCGCTCAACCGGGTGAAGGAATACGTCGATATCGGCGTCAAGGAAGGCGCCAAGCTCCTGGTCGACGGCCGCGGCTTCAAGATGCAGGGCTACGAGAAGGGCTAC
>DATARB010000157.1:0-7310 GCA_036264375.1 Pseudolabrys sp. | reverse complement strand
CTGCCGCAGGCGCGCGAGGCCTGCCCGCATAATCTGGCGCCGACAACCTCTGCCTTGATGCAGCTTGCGCTCGGCGATGCGCTGGCCATCGCGCTCCTCGAAAGCCATGGCTTCACCGCCCTCGACTTCGGCCTTCTGCATCCCGGCGGCAAGCTCGGCGCGCTGCTCAAGACCGTGCGCGATATGATGCATTCCGGCGAGCGAGTCCCACTGGCGCCGCTTGGCACGCGCATGTCGGAGGCCATCATCGAGATGACCACCAAGGGCTTCGGCTGCGTCGGCATCGTCGATGCGGGCGGACTGCTGGTCGGCATCATCACCGACGGCGACCTGCGCCGCCACATGCGCAACGATCTGCTCGACAGGCGCGTCGATGATGTAATGACCCGCAAGCCGAAGACCGTGCGACCGGATCAGCTCATCAGCGAGACACTGGAACTGCTGAATGCGATGAAGGTGACCGCTTTGTTCGCGGTCGACAGCGGCAAGCCGGTCGGCGTCATCCACGTGCACGATCTGCTGCGCGCGGGCGCGGCATGATGTTTCGCCGCTAAGGCGCGGACTTCAGCACGCGCTCAATTCTGCGGTCGGGCACGAGCCACAGCAAGGCGACCGCGACGTAGATCGCCTGCGCGCCCCACTGAACGAAGAACGCGAGCGGAATCGCTATCGCGTAAAGGACGACCGATATATTGCCCTTGAAGTCCTTGCCGACCGCCTTGGCGAGCACGGACTCATTGCCTTCTTCCGCAATGATCGCACGCACCAGGATCGAGTAGGCAACGCCCGCCATCATCAGCACGAAGCCGTAAATGGCGGACGGCAACTTGCCGAAATGATTTTCGCCCATCCAGCCGGTTACGAACGGCAGCAGCGACAGCCAGAACAGCAGATGCAGATTGGCCCAGAGCACGCCACCGCTGACGCGCTTGACCGCATGCATCATGTGGTGGTGGTTGTTCCAGTAGATGCCGACATAGACGAAGCTCAACACGTAAGTGAAGAAGACCGGCAGCAACGGTTCCAGCGCGCTGAGGTCTTCGCCGTGCGGCACTTTCAACTCAAGCACCATGATGGTGATGATGATGGCCAGAACGCCGTCGCTGAACGCTTCGAGCCTCGTTGTCGGCATCAGGCTTTATCCTTGGTCATGATCCCTTCGGCCGCATCATGAACCGCGTCGATCGACGGCGGCGCGCCGTCGGTGCCCAAAATCGCGAGCGGACCATTGCCGACCGGGCCGGTCAATCGCGGCTGGCTGCCGGCGAAGATCGCGACCAGCGGCACGCCCAACGCCGCCGCCAAATGCAACAGGCCCGTGTCCACGCCCACGACAAGCTCCGCGCCGGCGATCAAGCGTGCCACGGCATCGAGCGGCGCACGCTCCGGCACGCGCGCGCGCGGCAGCGCTGCGGCGATCCTGTCGCTGCGCGCTTTTTCGACCGCCGTTCCCCAGGGTAGCACAAGGTCGAGGCCCTGCGCGCCGAGCCTCTTGCCGAGTGCGATCCAGTGCGCCTCCGGCCACTCCTTTTCCGGCCGGGCCGTCGCATGCAGCAACACCGCGTAGCGCGGTCCCGCGCTTGTAAAGCGCGCGCGGTCGAGCCCGAAATCGGGCGCGCCCTGCGGCGTGTAGCCGAGCGCCAGCCCGGTGAGAATGCGGTTGCGCTCCACCGCGTGCAGTTCGCGGCTGACGCTATGACGAACGTCGTAGAACATTGCGGCAAGCGGCTCGCGGATGCTGGCGCGGTCGTAGCCGTGGCGGCGGCCGCGCGCAGTGCGTGCCATCACGGCCGAGCGCAGCAGCCCCTGACTATCCACAACTTTGTCATAGGCGCGCGCGCGAATGGTCTGCAGCCCGGCGCCGATCTCGCGGAGCGTCGCCGGCGCGACGAGCGACCTGCGCCAGCGCCGCCATGCCACCGGGATGACCTCGCCCACGGCCGGATGCAGCTTCACCAGCGGCGCAAAAGCCTCCTCCACCACCCATGCAAACGTTGCATCGGGGCACTGCCTGCGCGCCTCGGTCAATGCCGGCATGTGGTGGACCACGTCGCCGAGAGAAGAAGTCTTGATGAATAGAATGTCGGCCATGTCGTGTCTGGGGCGGAGATATACCGTCGCGGCCCAAGGACCGCCATAACCATTCATTAACAATGCTCACCCTAGGCCATAAACTTCGTGTCGGCCTCTAACCATTCCTTTTCTGGCGGGCCGGTATATCTTGGCCCGAATACGAGTTTTTGGGGGCGCGTATGACGATCCTGGTCACCGGCGGAGCCGGTTACATCGGCAGCCACATGGTGCATGAACTCGTCGATGCCGGCGAGCGCGTGGTTGTTCTCGATAACCTCTCGACCGGATTCCGCTTTCTCATTCCAGGATCGGTCGCCTTTGTCACCGGCAGCACCGGCGATCGCGAGCTGGTGGCCAAGACGATCGTCCAGTACGGTGTTACCGCTATCATTCATTTTGCTGCGTCGATCGTCGTGCCGGATTCGGTGCGCGATCCACTCGGCTACTATCGCAACAATACGATGAACACTTGCACGCTGCTGCAAGCCGCCATCGAAGCCGGCGTGCGGCAAATCATCTTCTCGTCCACCGCCGCTGTCTATGGCAACCCCGCCGAGACGTCCGTGCCGGAAGATGCGCCCACGGCGCCGATCTCGCCCTATGGCACCTCGAAGCTGATGTCGGAGATCATGCTGCACGACGCCGGCAAGGCGCATGGCCTGCGTTTCATCGTGCTGCGCTATTTCAATGTCGCCGGCGGCGACCCCAAGGGGCGCACCGGCCAATCGACGCCGGCCGCCACGCATCTGATCAAGGTTGCCTGCGAGACCGCGCTCGGCAAGCGCGCCAAAATGGACGTCTTCGGCACCGACTATCCGACGCCGGACGGAACCTGCATTCGCGATTACATCCATGTCAGCGATCTGGCGCGCGCGCATTCGGCCGCCCTCGCCTATCTGCGCCAGGGCGGCGAAAGCGCGACGTTCAATTGCGGCTATGGCCGCGGCGCCTCCGTGCTGGAAGTGATCGAAGCCGTGCGCCGGGCTTGCCGGCACGATTTTCCTGTGGAGATCAGCGCCCGCCGGCCGGGCGATCCCGCCGCCCTGATCGCCAATGTCGACCGCATCCGCCGGACGCTCGACTGGCGGCCGCAGTTCCAGGACCTCGACACAATCGTGACCCATGCCCTGGCCTGGGAGCGCAAGCTGCCCGGCAAGCGCGAGGCGGTCGCCGGCTGACGAAAAACGCCGTCCCCACGTTTATTTTTGGCGGTTTATCGGCTTAACCTTTTGACTTGAAAATTTTCCCTGCGACGGGCAAGGAGACCCGGTCTTAAGCGCGCGATCCCGCGCCACAATCAGGCCCGATAGAGGGCGGATGAGCAATAAACACCGTTCAACGGATGACGATCCGCGTTACGCCGCCACGGTCCTGATCCGGCGTTTGCTGCTCGATCAAGGCATGGCGCATTGGCGCAAATACGCCGTCGCGTTCACGCTGATGGCGATCTCCGCCGGCTGCACGGCGCTGAGCGCCTACCTCATCGGCGACGTCATCAACCAGGCCTACGTCAATCATAATCTCGCCGGCATCGTCATGCTTGGCGGCGTCACGGTTGCGTTGTTCACCGTCAAGGGGCTCGCAACATACGGCCACAGCGTGATGCTCTCGCGCATCGGCAACCGTATCATCGCCGAGAACCAGCGCACCCTCTTTGCCAAGCTGCTCAACGAAGGGCTGAGCTTCTTCTCCGACCGGCATTCGACCGAGTTCCTCAACCGCCTCAGCACCGGCGCGCAGGCTGCGACGCAGGTCATCAATCTGATCATCACCTCGTTCGGACGCGATCTGCTCTCGCTGATCGGCTTGGTGACGGTGATGGTGGTGCAGGACCCACTGATGTCCTTCTTCAGCTTTGTAGTGGCACCGCCGGCATTCCTGGTGCTGCGCAAGCTAGTCCGGCGCATCTACGCCATCGCGCGCAGTCAGTTCGACGGCGGCACCCGTATCATCGAGACCTTGCAGGAGACGCTGCAAGGAATTCGCATCGTCAAGGCCTTCACGCTCGAGGAGATCATGCGCGAGCGTTTCGATCGCCATGTCGCCGCGGTCGAGTACGAGGCCAACAAGATGGCGCGCGTGTCCAATCGCGCCAGCCCGCTGATGGAGACCTTGGGCGGCTGCGCCATCGCCATCGCCATCACCTATGGCGGCTACCGCGTGATCAACACGGGGGCCACGCCCGGCCAGTTCTTCTCGTTCATCACGGCCTTCCTGCTCGCCTACGAACCGGCGAAGCGCCTGGCGCGCCTCAATCTCCAGCTCAACAGCGGGCTGGTCGGCGTGCGCGTTCTGTTCGAGGTCATCGATGCGCCTCCGACAGAGCCGCCCGATGCCGGCAAGCCGGCGATCGAGATCAAGACGCCGCGCATTACATTCGACGACGTCCAGTTCGGCTATCGCGGCGACGAGTCGGTGCTGCGCGGCATGTCCTTTGTCGCCGAGCCGGGCAAGCTGACCGCCCTGGTCGGTCCTTCGGGCGGCGGCAAGTCGACCGTCTTCAACCTCATTCTACGCTTCTATGACGCCGAGCGGGGCAAGGTCGTCATTGACGAACAGGACGTGCGCACGGTGTCGCGCCGCTCGCTGCGCCAGCACGTCGCTTACGTGGGGCAGGACGTGTTCCTGTTCCGCGGCACAATTCGCGAGAACATCGAATTCGGCAAGCCGGGCGCCAGCGAGGACGAGATCGTCGCCGCCGCCAAGGCCGCCTATGCCCATGATTTCATCATGTCGTTCCCGCGCGGCTACGACACGCCGGTCGGCGAGCACGGGCTGCAGCTCTCCGGCGGCCAGCGCCAGCGCGTCGCGATCGCCCGCGCGCTGATCCGCAATGCGCCGATCATCCTGCTCGACGAGGCAACCGCCGCGCTGGACTCCGAGTCCGAATTGCAGGTCCGCGAAGCGATGGACCGCCTCTGCCAGGGCCGCACCACGCTCGCCATCGCGCACCGCCTGCACACGGTCTCGCATGCCGACTGCATTTACGTCATCGAGGGCGGCCGCGCGGTCGAATCCGGCCGCCACGACGAGCTTCTGCGCAAAAGCGGGCGCTACGCCTCGTTCTACCGGCTCCAACTCGAGCAGCAGGAAGGCCCTGCCCCGGTCGCGGCGCTGGCCTCGTCCTGACCGCGGCACAGCCCACATGCGCGGCGGGCCGTTGACGGCCCCACCGCCCACCTGTTACCCCCTCGCCGCTTCCGCCGCCCGGCTGATTTTCCTCTGAAAACCCGGGCCATCCGTCACCGAAAGAGCTCTTGAACGGCCAAATCCCATGACCGACGCCAGCCGCTATGTCATTACGCCGCCGCCGCAAGCGACCATCGCTGTCGCCGGCACGGACAAGACTTTTCCCGTCCGCCGCATCTGGTGCGTCGGCCGTAACTACATCGAGCACATCCGCGAGATGGGCCAGGACGAGCGCCTGCCGCCGTTCTATTTCGCCAAGCCCGCCGACACGATTGTGCCGGACGGCGGCACGGTGCCCTATCCCTCGCTGACCAAGGACATGCATCACGAGGTCGAGCTGGTGGTCGCGATCAAGACCGGCGGCCGCAACATCCCCGTCGCCAAGGCCAACGATCACATCTACGGCTACGCGGTCGGCATCGACCTCACCCGCCGCGACCTCCAGATCGCCTCGCGCGACCTGAAGCGCCCGTGGGAAATCGGCAAGGCCTTCGACCACTCGGCGCCCTGCGGCGCAATCAAGCAGGTCAGCGAGACCGGTCACCCGACCAAGGGCAAAATCACGCTCAAGTGCAATGGCACCCTCCGCCAGGACGGCGACCTCAACCAGCTGATCTGGAACGTGCCGGAAATCATCTCCAACCTCTCGGAGATGGTCGCGCTCGAACCGGGCGACATCATCATGACCGGAACCCCGGCGGGCGTCGCTGCGACCGTCGCCGGCGACAAGCTCGAATGCGAGGTCGAGGGCGTGGGCAAACTGACCGTCACCATCGGCCAGCCGCTGAAGTAACGCTTAGGTATAGATGTAAGAACGGCCGGCGGTGGGAACCGCCGGCCGTTTTGTTTGTTGAGCCTGCTACGGCCGTTGGGTTGATTAACGATTTCCTAACGGCCGCACAGCAAACTGAAGCTGCCGGGCTTCGCAGTGCGATTCAAATCGCAAGGGATTCTGCCGATGGGCCAGGCTTTCACCTACGACAACGCTCCGGTCACCCTCGTCCCGACGCCTGAAGACATGGCGGCGCGGATCGTGGGTTTCGCCCCCGCGACCGACGCCGAGGCGCTCAAGTTGCTGCGCAACCGGTTTCCTGACAGCCCGCTCAGCCTACGGGTCGCAGCGCTCGACGTGCTGATGCGAGCCCCGCGCGGCGGCCGGCGGTCCCCGTTGCACCCTTAAGCCGGCGATCCACTTTTCTTTGGATGCACATCAACGCACCGCCTCACGGCCGCCTGGGCCGGCGGACAGCTCTCACTTTGCCGCTGTTTCCGCCGCCGCAGAAAAACTGATCGCCACCATCGGACTCAAGGCCCGATACGCCGACGCCGGCCGGCATTTCGAGGCTCTCCAGCACGTTTCCCTTTTGCGGATCGATCCGCCTCAAATCGCTTTCGTCGCCTTCCCAGGTGCCGTGCCAGAGTTCTCCGTCGACCCAGGTGACGCCGGTGACGAAGCGGTCGGTCTCGATTGTGCGAAGAACAGCCCCGGTCTCAGGATCGACTTGAACGATCTTGCGATCGCGATAGACCCCGACCCAGAGCGTCCCTTCGGCCCAGGCGAGCCCTGAGTCACCGCCTCCGCCAGGCGCCGGGATCGTGGCGAGCACTTCGCCAGTATCTGGATCGATTTTCTGGATGCGATCCTCGGCGATCTGAAACAGGTAGCGCCCGTCGAAGGCCGTGCCCGCATGCGCGGCGACGTCGATCGAGCGCAGCACCTTTCCGCTCGCCGGATCGAAAGCGTTCAGCCTGTCGCCGGCCGCAATCCAGACCCGTTGGCCGTCAAACGTGACTCCACCCACCTTCTCGACATCCGGAAAGGGACCATATTCGCGGATGATTTCGGCTGCCTGTCGTTTCATCTGTCCACCTTAGCCAGTCGGCAGCGGACCGGGGAGTAACAAGGTTGTCGGGAATCCCGGCACGGGCGGGGTTATCCAGCGACGCGCCCGCCCGCGCCCGAACGACTGCACCTTGCCCGCGGCGGCAAGGGAATCGAGCGCCCGCTGCACGGTGCGCGGGCTTGCCCCAAGCGCAATCGCCAGCGC
>DATARB010000034.1:0-2419 GCA_036264375.1 Pseudolabrys sp. | reverse complement strand
CAGCGCAACAGGCGCGCCAGCGTCATCCAGCCGCCGGCCCACAGGCCGAAGCGGTCGAGCGCCTGGTCGGCATAGTCGGAGCAGGTCGGCAGATGCCGGCAGTGAAAGCCGATCAGCGGCGACAATGTGAGCCGGTAGGCCTTGACCAAGCCGCGCCCAAACAGGCGCGGGGCCCCGAACAGAAAGTCAGGGCGCATCGCTCTCGTATCGCGGCGTTACCATCTCGCACGCTGCCTCTTGCGGAATTGGCTACGATGCCAACGCCGGTCCTCCAAGGCAAATCGCGCGGCCTTGTCGCGCGAGCCGAATTTTTCCGTGGTCCTGCGATTGTGGCGGATATCCGCATAGCCGCCTTTGAGCAGCTGGAACGGGCGTTTGACCTTGTCGAGATAGTCGTACTGGGCCGACCGCGGTTTCTTCAGGCGAAAAGTGTCGAAGTAGGCGGGGAAGACGAAGTCGCTCATGGCGATGCCGTCGACATTGAAGGTTTCTTCCTCCACCGCGTCGCAGACCTCGTAAGCCCACAATGTGCTCCGCGGGCCCTCGCACCAAAGCGTGGCCATCGGATCGATCAGCATTTCGCACAGTTCGTGACAGGCAGTCACGCTGACGAGATCTTTGGAATCAAGTGTCGGTTTGACGAACACCTTCGACAGCGGCATGCCCCTCCAGGTTATGTCGTGGTAGCCTTCGGCGTCGGCTTCATCTGCGTTGTCCAAGAAGATCATGTTCCAATCTTCCGGCCGGGTTTTTCTGGCCTTGATGAGCTTGGCCGGCGTGCCCCACACCGGCACGAAGCATTCGTCGAGAAATTTCTGTAGTGCCGCAATCAACTCGTCGAAGTCGACGCCCAGGCCGATCGTGGATTTGTTGACGCAGGCGATGGTCGGAATGACGCTGCGGTTGAAATCGGTTCTGAATGTGTTGCGCCCCATCGGCATGTCGCTGCTCCCTCATGGCGAAATCCGTCGACCGGCTCGCGGCCGACCCCGCCTGATGTTGCAGCAACCTTCGATCCCGAGCAACCAGGGGTATAAGTAATTTCCGCGTCAACCGGCTCGCGGCGGCTTCACCGCGCCCCGCCCGTGCCGCCGCGCTTGCTCTCGATCTGGCCGATGGCGTCGACCACGGCGTCGAAGGTCAAAAGGGTCGAGGCGTGGCGCGCCTTGTAGTCGCGCACCGGCTCGAGCACGGCGATGTCGGCCCATTTGCCGTTCTGCGGCGGGGCGCCGTTTTCCTTGAGCATCTTGCGCACCGTCTCGCGAAGCTGGCGCAGCTCGTCCGCTTTGGCGCCGACGATGTTGCGCGCCATGATCGAGGACGAGGCCTGGCCGAGCGCGCAGGCTTTCACCTCGTGGGCGAAATCGGTCACCGTGTCGCCGTCCATTTTCAGATCGATGGTGACGGTCGAGCCGCACAGCTTGGAATGGGCCGTGGCGCTGGCGTCGGGGTCGGGCAAGCGGCCGATCCGCGGAATCGTGCCGGCCAGCTCGATGATGCGGCGATTGTAGACCTCGTTGAGCATTGCAGAACCGCGGATTTGCCTGGCCGGGCCTCGGTTTATTGTCTCCACCCGCCAATCGACTATATAGGCGCTGGCGTGGTGAAATTGAAGTTCGGGCCGGGGGCCGAGACCCTCGGCCTTTGTGCCGCGCGATTGGAGAGACAATGGACGCCGCTATCAAGCAACGGTCTGCCGAGCTGATCGACCACGTGCACTCCACGCCCGTGCCGGTCGAGCAGCGGCCTTCACGCGAGGAGGCGGAGGCGGCGGTGCGGGCGCTGATCGCGTATATCGGCGACAATCCGACGCGCGAGGGCTTGCAGGCCACGCCCAGGCGCGTGGTCGCGGCCCTGGACGAGCTTTACCGCGGTTACCGCGAAGTGCCGGCCGAGGCGCTGGTGCGCACCTTCGGCGAGACCGAGCCCTATGACGATTTCGTGCTGATCCGCGACATCGGATTTACCTCGCATTGCGAGCACCACATGATGCCGTTCTACGGCAAGGCCCATGTGGCGTACCGGCCGGTCGAGCGCGTGGTCGGCCTGTCGAAACTGGCTCGCGTCGTCGACGTCTATGCGCGCCGGTTGCAGACCCAGGAACAGCTCACCTCGCAAGTGGCGGCGGCCATCGAGGACGTGCTCAAGCCGCATGGCGTCGCCGTGCTGATCGAGGCCGAGCACACCTGCATGTCGGTTCGCGGCGTCAGCAAGCCGGGCGTCTCGACCGTGACCACACGATTTCTCGGCACGTTCCGCGACAGCCCGGAAGACCAGATGCGGTTCGTGACGCTGGTGCGCGGCGCCGCGGCCGCGGGCTGACGCCGGCAGGGGGCATCGTTGTCCGACACATCGCCCTTCGCAGCGCCGGGAGCAAGCGCCGACCTCGAAGAAGGTTTGGCGCTGACGCCGAAATTCG
>DATARB010000015.1:0-11275 GCA_036264375.1 Pseudolabrys sp. | reverse complement strand
CTCGACCTCGACCTTGGTGATCGGCAGCGGATGACAGAGAGGGATCAGGCCGTGCGTGCGCTTGGCCGCCATGATGCCGGCGAGCCGCGCGGCGCCGAGCACGTCGCCTTTCATGGCGTTGCCCTCGATGACGAGATCGAGGGTTTCCTTGCGCATGATCACCTTGCCTTCGGCGACGGCGACGCGCTCGGTCTGCGGCTTGGCCGAGACGTCGACCATGCGCGCTTCGCCGCGCTGGTCGATGTGGCTGAGCTTGGGCTTGGGCTCTGGCTTCGCCTTCGTCTTGCCGGCGCCCCGCGAAGCGGACTTTGTGCGGGTCGCCATGGCGCTACTCCGCCGCCGTCGAGCGTGCATCGCGCGCCAGCAGGGCACGGGTCGCGGCGGTGACGTCGGCCTTGCGCATGAGGCTCTCGCCGATCAGGAAGGTCGAGATGCCGATGCGGGAAAGGCGGGCGAGATCGGCCGGCGTGTTGATGCCGCTCTCGCCGACGACGATTCGGTCGCGCGGAACCAACGGGGCGAGGCGCTCGCTGACGTCGAGCGACGTCTTGAAGGTGCGCAGGTCGCGGTTGTTGATGCCAATCAGGCGCGAGCGCAGCCTCAAGGCCCGCTCAAGTTCACTTTCCTGATGAACTTCAATAAGAACATCCATTCCGTATGAAAATGCTGCGCTTTCTATCTCGGACGCGGCGGCATCGCTGACCCCGGCCATGATGATCAGGATGCAGTCGGCCCCCAACGCGCGCGATTCAACCACTTGATAAGCTTCGTAGACGAAGTCCTTGCGTAACGCGGGTAATTTGGTCGCCGCGCGTGCTTGGCCGAGGAACTCTGGGCGGCCCTGGAACGAGGGCGCGTCGGTCAGCACCGACAGGCAGGTGGCGCCGCCTGCTTCATAGGCTTTGGCCAGGGCCGGCGGATCGAAGTCGGCGCGGATCAGTCCTTTGGACGGGCTCGCCTTCTTGATCTCGGCGATCAGCGCGTAGTCGCCGGCGGCGATCCGCCGCTCAATCGCCTTGAGGAAACCGCGCGGCGGTGCGGCAGCCTTCGCCTCCTGCTCGAGCGCCGCCAGCGGACGGGCGCGCTTGGCCGTGGCGATCTCCTCGCGCTTGTAGGCTTCGATCTTGGCGAGGATGTCGGACAACGATCAGGCCTCCACGGCAGCGCAGGACACGGCGATCAGCCGGTCCAGCCGACCTTCGGCCTCGCCGCTGTCGATTGCCTTAGTGGCGATTGCCGCCCCGTCCTTCAAGTCCTTGGCCTTGCCGGCGACGATCAGGGCGGCGGCTGCATTGAGCACCGCCACGTCGCGGAACGGGCCGCGCTTGCCCCTGAGCACGTCGAGGAGGGCCCTGGCATTGTGATCGGCGTCGCCGCCGCGCAGCGCGTCCGGCTTGCCGCGCGGCAGGCCGGCATCCTCCGGCGTGATGTCGAAGGTGCGGATCTTGCCGTCCTTGAGCTCGGCGACGCTGGTCGGTCCTGATGTGGTGATCTCGTCCAGCCCATCGGAGCCGTGCACGACCCAGATGCTCTCGGAGCCGAGATTGGCGAGCACCTGCGCCATCGGTTCGATCCAATGGCGCGAGAACGTCCCGATCATCTGGCGCTTCACCCCGGCCGGGTTCGACAGCGGCCCGAGCAGATTGAAGATGGTGCGGGTGCCGAGCTCGACCCGTGTCGGCCCGACGTTCTTCATCGCCGGGTGGTGCGCCGGCGCGAACATGAAGCCGATGCCGGCGTCGCGGATGCAGGCGCCGACCTGCTCGGAATTCAGATCGATCTTCACGCCGAGCGCCTGCAGAACGTCGGCCGCGCCGGACTTGGACGACAGAGCGCGATTGCCATGCTTGGCGACCGGCACGCCGCAGCCGGCCAGGATGAAGGCGGCGCAGGTCGAGATGTTGTAGGAGCCCGACGCATCGCCGCCGGTGCCGACAACATCGACCGCGTCGGCCGGCGCCTTCACGCTCAGCATCTTGGCGCGCATGGTCGTGACCGCGCCAGTGATCTCGTCCACCGTTTCGCCGCGCACACGCAGGCCCATGAGCAGCCCGCCCATCTGCGAGGGGGTGGCTTCGCCCGACATCATGCGGTCGAAGGCGCTGGCGGATTCCTCGCGCGTGAGGCTTGCGCCGGTCGCGACCTTGGCGATGAGCGCCTTGAATTCGTCAGCCATGAATGAGCGCCCCCCTCAGGTCGCCGCGTGCAAGGACGCTGCCGCTTTACGTGCCGGCGTGGACGTGCGTCCGCGCTGCGCGTTCCAGGCGGCGGCGAGATCGAGGAAATTCTTCAGCATCACATGACCATGCTCGGACGCGATGCTCTCGGGATGAAACTGCACGCCGTGCAGGGGCAGGCTTTCATGCATCATGCCCATGATCAGGCCGTCGCCGGTCTCGGCATTGACGATAAGCCCGCTCGGCAGGCTTGCGCGCTCGACCACGAGCGAATGATAGCGCGTGGCCTGGAAGGGCCCGTTGATGCCGCGGAAGACGCCTGTGCCTTTGTGCTTGATCTCGGACAACTTGCCGTGAACCGGCACCGGCGCGCGGATGACCTTGCCGCCGAAAACCTGGCCGATCGCCTGATGGCCGAGGCAGACCCCGAACAACGGGATCTTATCCGCGGCCTTGTCGATGAGGTCGAGGCAGATGCCGGCTTCGTTCGGCGTGCAGGGGCCGGGCGAGAGCACGATTGCCTCGGGCTCCGACGCGATCACGTCCGCGACCGAAATCTTGTCGTTGCGGTGCACGGCGACATCCGCCCCCAGCCCGCCCAGATAGTGGAACAGGTTGAAGGTGAAGCTGTCGTAATTGTCGATCAGGACGATCATGTCGGTCCGGCCTTGCTCCCTGGGGTCTTAAGGCGCGCTCCCGAGGGGGTCAAGCAGGCCTCAGTCGCCGGGCGCAGCCGGCAGCGGCACCATCTCATTGAGGCGCTTGTTGATTTCATCGGCGGATACGGGAACGGCCGGAGCCCGGCTGATGCTCACGCCGTTGTCAGCCAGGTGAACCAGTGACGGAACGAGCAGCACCGCCAGGAGCAGCAGCCATTGCGCGGCGATGAATGGGAGGAGCGCGCGGACGAAAGGCCGGAACGGCGCGGGGGCCTTGGCCGCGCCGCGGACCATCATCAGGGCATAGCCGAATGGCGGCAGCAGGAAACTCGACTGCAAGGTCAACAGAACCAGCACCGAAACCCAACGCGCATCCGCGACGCGGATGAGCAGCGGCGGGATCACGATCGGCACGATGACGAAGATGATCTCGAAGGCATCGAGCACGAATGCACAGAGCCCGATGATCGCCAGTACCGCCGCAGCGGCGGGGATATCGCCGCCGGGTATGGCGGCGACCAGATGGCTCACCAGCCGGTCGGTGCCCAAGAGCCGCAGCACGAGGGTGAAGGTCGTCGCCGCCAGCAGCAGCGTGAACAGCGCGCCGGTGATCGCGAGAGCGTCATGCAGAAGGCTCTGCATCGCTTTCCCGGACAGGCGTCCGGTGACGAGACCGACCACCAGCAGCGTGAAGGCGCCGACGGCGGCCGCTTCGACGGCATAGAAATAGCCGGTGGCGACCCCGCCCAGCAGCGCGACAAGCGCGAGCAGGGACAGGGCCGCGAGCAGACCTTGGCTGCGCGTGAGTGGGACACGCTCGGGCGCGCGCTCAGCGCGGCGTCCGGCGAACCACGCGAGACCCAGGCAGAGCGCGAGGAATATCCCTGCCGGAACCAGCGCCGCATGAAACACATCTTGCGTGTTGATCACGCGGTCGCTGCGGCCGGTTTCCGTCACGGCGAATGTGTGTGCCGACAACATCGCGTCGCTGAGCAAAATGAGCACCAGCGAAGGCGGCACCAGAACGCCAAGCGTGCTCGCGACGGCGATCACCGCGTCGCGCGTCGCCGCCGGAACGCCTTCGGCGGAGAGGCGCGGCGCGATCACGCGCGACAGCCCGAGCACGCTGGCGCCGACGGAGCCGTTCATCGGGCCGAGCAGGGCGCCCAGCAGCATGCCCGACACCAGCGGGGCGGATGATGTGCGCGGCAGCACTGCGTTGCCGGCACGATAGAGCGCATCGGCCACCGGCAATCGGTCGAGCAGCAGGCCCATGGTCACGTAGAGCGGCAAGGCTTGCAGGAGGTCGTTTTCGAACAGGCCGACAAGCCGCTGCGGCAAGGCCGAGAGGAGGGCGACGGGGATGGTGCCGCTGATCGTTCCGATCAAGGCGCCGAGGCTTGCCGCAACGATCAGCACCACGGCGGCCGGCAGCCCGGTTGCGATGATGCCGAAGCCGACGAGCAGAAGCAGGGCGAAGCCGGTCCATTCCATCACGGCTCATCCGCGATAGAGGGGTGGGCAATGTCGACTGCGGCCTGAGCGAGGATCAGGAGAGCCATGACCCAGAGCGCCAGTTTGATGATGAAGTAGCCGGGATTGGCGGTGTCCGGAAAGGACTCGAGCAGCATCGCCGATTGCACGACGGTCGCCTTGCCCGCAATCAGCACGAACAGTGCCCAGGGCACGAGCCCGAGTGCCGCGCCGGCCTTCTTGATGCGCATGCGGGTGCGCATCGAATAGCGCTGCGCCAGCGCGTCGGCCGCCAGATGCGTACCGGCGCGGGTCGCGGCCGTGACGCTGACCGCGACGAACAGCGCGAAGATCACCTGACCGAGATCGTTGGCCTCGCGCGAGTGACCGCCGGCCAGATCGCGCAGCGGCCATTGCAGGAACAGGAGCAAGATCAGCGGCAGCGCCAGCCACTGCGCTCCGGCGATGATGCGTCCGATCAGCCGGTCAAGGCGGGCGGCGATACGGGCCACCATTGGCCCTCTCCCTGGCCAAATTCCGTGGCGCGAGCTTAGGGCAAAGCGGTGGCTTACGCCTTATGAATCGGATCGATCCAGGGAACGGTCTCCGGCTTCTCCACCGGCTCGATGTCGAGATTGACGACTACGGCCTCGTTGTCGCTGCGCACCAGCACGCACTCGAGCACTTCGTCCGGGGCGGCGTTGATCTCCTGATGCGGCACGTAAGGCGGGATGTAGATGAAATCGCCGGGACCCGCTTCGGCGGTGAATTCGAGATGTTCGCCCCAGCGCATGCGTGCCTTGCCGCGCACGACATAGATCACGCTCTCCAGCGCGCCGTGATGGTGCGCGCCGGTCTTGGCGTTGGGCGAGATTTTGACCGTTCCCGCCCAGATCTTCTGCGCGCCGACGCGCGCCGCATTGATCGCAGCCTCGCGATGCATGCCGGGTGTCTGCGCGGTATTGGGATCGAGCGAATCGCCGGGGATCACGCGCACGCCGTCGTGCTTCCACTTCGATTCGTGATCATGATCGTCGTGGTGTTCTCCGCTCATAAGGCCGCTCCCATTCGACCCGTGATCTTACCGCCCGGCGCTTTGATCGGCTACTGGCCACGTCTGGCGGCGCTGGCGAAGCGGCGCGCTTCCTCGGCGGCGCGGAACAGGGCTTTCGCCTTGTTGATGCATTCCTGCTGCTCCGAGTCGGGATTACTGTCGGCGACGATGCCGGCGCCGGCCTGCACGTACATCTTGCCGTCCTTCACCAGGGCGGTACGCAGCACGATGCAGGTGTCCATCTCGCCGGCGGCGGAGAAATAGCCGACGCAGCCCGCGTAGAGACCGCGCTTCTCTTTCTCGAGCTCGTCGATGATCTGCATGGCGCGCACTTTCGGTGCGCCCGAGACAGTGCCGGCGGGAAAGCCGGCGGCCAGCGCATCGAGCGCGTCATGCTTGCCGTCCAACGTGCCTTCGACGTTGGAGACGATGTGCATCACCTGGCTGTAGCGCTCGATGAAGAACTGATCGGTGACGGCCACGCTGCCGATCTTGGCGACGCGGCCGACATCGTTGCGGCCGAGATCGAGCAGCATCAGGTGCTCGGCGCGCTCCTTCGGATCGGCGAGCAGTTCGTCTTCCAGCGCCTTGTCTTCGTGCGGCGTCGGGCCGCGCGGGCGCGTACCGGCGATCGGGCGGATGGTGACCACGTCCTCGCGCACGCGCACCAGGATCTCCGGGCTCGAGCCGGCGACGGCGAAATCGCCGTAGTCGAGAAAGAACAGGAACGGCGCCGGATTGATCCGCCGCAGCGCACGATAGAGCGAGAAGGGCGGCAGCGTGAACGGCGCCTCGAAGCGCTGCGCCAGCACGATCTGAAAGGCATCGCCGGCGGCGATGTAGTCTTTGGCCTTGGCGACCATGGTCTTGTATTCGGCCGGCGTCGTGTTCGATTTCGGCGGAACGTCGAGGGGGCCTTCGTCGTATTCGGCCAGCGACTTGTCGAGCGGGCGGTCGAGGCTGTCGACCACGCCGGAAAGCCGTTCGATGGCGCGCGCGAGCGCCGTCTTGGCGTCGGTGCCGGCCTCGGGCCGCACCGGAGTCACCACCGTGATCGAGTCCTTTACCGCGTCGAACACCACGATCAGCGTCGGCCGGACCATGATCGCGTCGGGCACGCCGATCGGATCGGGCTTGGCCGGCGCCAGCTCTTCCATCAGGCGGACCGTATCGTAGCCGAGATAGCCGAACACGCCGGCGGCCATCGGTGGCAGGGTGTCGGGCAGGGCGATGCGGCTCTCGCCGATCAGCGCGCGCAACGCCTCGAGCGGCGGCTCGGCAAGCGGTACGAAGGCGTCCGGCTTGGTGCGGACCGAGCGATTGATCTCCGCCTGCCTGCCGTTGGCGCGCCAGATCAGGTCCGGCTCGAGGCCGATGATGGAATAGCGGCCGCGCACCGCGCCGCCTTCCACCGACTCGAGCAGGAAGCTCATGGCCTTGCCGCCGCCGAGCTTCAGGTAGGCCGAGACCGGCGTCTCCAGGTCGGCGACCAGCGTGGTCCACACCACCTGCGCTTCGCCCTCATCATAGTGTTCGGCGAAAGTCTGTTCCGACGGCTCGATCTGCATGGCGACGTTATTGCGTCTGGCCGCCGACGACCTGGTTCAGCGCGGTCGGATTGATCTTCACGCCGTAGCTGCTCTCGAGCTGGGCGATGTATGCGCCGATGAGATCGTCGGCGTACGAATTTTGCAGTCCGGTCTGCAATTGCTTGGTGTCGGGCGAATTGGCGTCGAAGGCCGGGCTGGTCACCTCGGTCACGCGGAAGATGGTGCGCTGGTCGCCAGTGTCATTCGCCGCCGAGCCGACCGCACCTTTCGCCGTCGTGAACACGGCGTTGATCAGATTAGCCGGCGTATCGGCCGTCTGCTTGGCGCGTTGCAGATCGCTGGCCTTTTGCACCTTCAGGCCGTTTTCGGTCGCGAGCTGATCGAGCGGCGTCCCGGCCTTGAGCTTGCCGAGCAAGTCGTCGCTCTTGGCCTGCAGGCGCTTGGCGACCTCGTCGGCGCGCCAGCGCGCTTCGACCTGATCTTTGACCTCGGCGAGCGTGCGATCGCGCGACGGCGTGATGCCGTTGACGTCGAAGTAGATGTAGCCGCCGGTCGGAGATTGGATTGCGTCGTTATCGACGCCGATGTCGCTGGAGAAGGCAGCGTTGATCACGTTGCTCGGCAGCCCGGGGACCTGCTGCCCATTCGGGGCGCGGCCCGACCGGTCGACGGCATCGATCGTCTCAGCTTTCAGGTTGAATTTCTTGGCGGTCTCGGTGAGCGTGGCGCCGGAGGCGCGATCGTCCTCGACCTTGTCGCGGAGATCGTTGATTTGGCTTCGGGCCCGGCTCTCGGCGAGCTGCTGCTTGATCTGTCCGGCGACCTCTTCGTAGGTTTTCTGCTCGCCCGGCAAGATCTTGCCGACCACCAGCAATACGGTGCCGAACTGGCCCTTCACCGGCTGGCTCACGTCGCCCGATTTGAGCGCGAAGGCGGCATCCGCCACGGCGGCATCGAGCATGCCGGCCTTGGTCACCATGCCGAGATCGGTGTCGGAGGCATTGAGCTTACGCTCCTTGGCGATGTCGTCGAAAGTCGCGCCCTTGGCGATCCTGTCACGCGCTGCGGCGGCGTCCGCCTCGTTCGGGAAGATGATCTGGCGCAGCTCGCGCTGCTCCGGTTTGCCGAAGCTGGCCTTGTTCTGATCGTAGAAGGCCCGCGCGTCGGCGTCGGAGACCTCATCCGCTTTGGCGAGCGTGTCCGGCGAGAGTGTCAGCACCGTGATCTTGCGATACTCGGGCGCGCGGAACAGCACCTTGCGGGCATCGAAATATTTGGCGAGCTCGTCCTGCGCCGGCGCCGGGATGTCGCCGGCCTGCGCTGCTCCGAGCGTCAGATAGTCGATGTCGCGCCGCTCGTTCTGGTACTGGTTGATCGCCCTCAGCGCCGTTGTCGGCACGGGCAGGTCGCCGCTCACGGTCTGGGCGAGTTGCCGGCGCAAGAGCACACTTCGCTGTTCGTCGACGAAACGCTGTTCCGTATAGCCCGCCTGGCGGATGAGCATTTCGAAGCGATTGCGGTCGAATTGCCCGTTGAGGCCGAGGAAGGACGGGTCGGCCGAGATGCGCTTGGCGATCGCGTCGTCAGAGAGCCCGAGATGCATTTTGCGCGCCTGCTCATCGAGCGTTTTCTCTGCGACCAGTTGACCGAGGATCTGACGGTCTAATCCGAGCGCGCGCGCCTGATCGGGCGAGATCGGCCGGCCCATCTGGCGGCCCATCTGCTGCAGGCGGTCGCTGTAGTACTGCCGGAACTGGTCGATGGAAATTTCGGTTCCGCCGATCTCGGCCACCGCGTTCTGGCCGAAGCCACGGAAGATGTCGCCGATGCCCCAGATCGCGAAGCTGATCACCAGGACGCCCATGACGCCGGCCATGAGGGCCTTGCCGAGCCAGGTCGAGGAGGCTTTGTGGATACCGCGGAGCATGCGCGTGTCTTCGTTGCTGGTCGTGAATTGCGAATGATTGGGTGAAGCGCGCCTTCTCTAGCCCGGAGCGCGGCGAAATCATAGGGAGGAGGCACCCGGACGCAAGCTTGGACCGGGCCGGGCGGCCCGGTCTGGCCATGCGGCGCCGGGTCTGGTAACCGCACGCGGAAAAGGGGGCTTGAAAATGGCGGTTGGGACTGTGCGCCCCTTGGTCGCGGGCAACTGGAAAATGAACGGGCTCGCCGCCTCGGCGGCCGAGCTCGAGAAGATCATCGCCGGGGCGGGGCCGCTTGCCGGCAAGGCCGACGTGATGGTCTGCCCGCCGGCGACGCTGATCGCGGCTTTCGCCAAGGCCGCACGGGGCACATCCGTGGCCATCGGCGGCCAGGACTGTCACGCAGCCGTATCCGGGGCGCACACCGGGGACATTGCCGCCGAGATGCTGGCCGACGCCGGCGCGAGCGCCGTCATCGTCGGCCATTCCGAGCGCCGCACCGACCATCACGAGACCGACGCGCAGGTGCGCGCCAAGGCGCAGGCCGCGTGGCGCGCCGGCCTCGTAGCCATCGTCTGCGTCGGCGAGCAGCGTCCCCAGCGCGAGGCGGGCGAGACCCTGACCATCGTCGGCGCCCAGCTCGACGGCTCGCTGCCGGACGCCGCGACCGCCGCCAACCTGGTGGTCGCCTACGAGCCGGTCTGGGCCATCGGCACGGGCCTGACGCCGACCCCGGCCGATGTCGCGGAGGTGCATGCCTTCATCCGCCGGCGACTCACGGATCGCTACGGGGCCGACGGCGCGGGCGTGCGCATTCTCTATGGCGGGTCGGTCAAGCCCTCCAATGCCAAGGAGCTTCTGACCATTCCCGACGTGAACGGGGCCCTGGTCGGCGGCGCCAGCCTGAAAGCCGACGATTTCCTTGGGATTGCGGCGGTTTATCGCTAGCCCTCGCCAAGGGTGGAAAACCGCGAAACGATCGTGTAGAGACCGCCCCGACTTCCTATATGGAGCGCGACGCAGCGCCCCCGGGCGCTTAGCCCGGACCGGATTTGGTTTGAACGGATTTTGACCTGATGCAGCACGTGATCATTGTCATTCACCTGATGCTGGTGCTCGCCCTTATTGGCGTGGTGCTGCTCCAGCGTTCGGAAGGCGGCGGCCTCGGCATTGGCGGCGGCGGCGGTTTCATGACCAGCCGCGGCACGGCGAACGTGCTGACGCGGGCAACCGCTATCCTGGCGGGGCTGTTTTTCGCGACCAGCCTGATTCTGTCGATTCTGGCGGGCTACGACCGCAAGCCGACCTCGATTTTCCAGGGCACCAGCAGCGGCGCGCCGACTGCGCCGGCGCCTGGCAGTGCCCCGCCGCTCGGCGGCGGGCAGGGCGGCCTGCTCAAACAGCTTCAGGACGGTCCCCCGGCGGCTCCCGGCGCACCGAGTGGGCCGGCTGCTCCCCCCGCTGCACCCAGCGGGCCGCAGGTGCCGCAGTCGCAGTAGAAGTGTCAGCGAAGGGCCGGGAAATCCGGCCCTTCAGCATTGATGCACGTGAAACATTCCGCCCGGAACCGGCGGACTGTTGACGAACAGCTTTAGTGAGACGATGCAAGTAACCGGAAAAACACCATCTTCCCGATCTGCCCACAGGCACGAAGCGCCCTGTCGTTTTTGCCGCTCGTCGAATCGATTCGCGGGAGTTAAAGGTTAGGCCCCATGGCGCGGTACATTTTCATCACCGGCGGCGTGGTCTCCTCACTGGGTAAGGGTCTCGCATCCGCAGCACTCGGCGCGGTTCTCCAGGCGCGCGGCTACAAGGTGCGTCTGCGCAAGCTCGACCCCTATCTCAACGTCGATCCGGGCACGATGTCGCCGTATCAGCACGGCGAAGTCTTCGTGACCGACGACGGCGCGGAGACCGACCTCGACCTCGGCCACTACGAGCGGTTCACCGGCCGCCCGGCGACCAAGCACGACAACATCACCACCGGCCGCATCTACCAGGACATCCTCACCAAGGAGCGGCGCGGCGACTATCTCGGCGCCACCATCCAGGTGATCCCGCACGTCACCAACGCCATCAAGGATTTCATCCGTGACGGCAACGAAGGCTACGACTTCGTGCTCTGCGAGGTGGGCGGCACCGTCGGCGACATCGAGGGCCTGCCGTTTTTCGAAGCCATCCGGCAGATGGGCAACGACCTGCCGCGCCATCACGCCGTCTATATCCACCTGACGCTGCTGCCCTATATCCCGAGCGCCGGCGAGCTCAAGACCAAGCCGACCCAGCACTCGGTGAAGGAGTTGCGCTCGATCGGCATCCAGCCCGATATCCTGCTCTGCCGGACCGACCGTCCGATCCCCGAGGGTGAGCGGCGCAAGCTCGCGCTGTTCTGCAACGTGCGCGAAAGCGCCGTGATCGAAGCGCGCGATGTCGACAACAT
>DATARB010000326.1:0-8521 GCA_036264375.1 Pseudolabrys sp. | reverse complement strand
GCCGTGTTGACCCTGAAATGGTCGGATCGATTGGGACTGCCCCGCCTCTCATGACCTCAACTTCTCGAACCGCCCGGTGCGGACCCGCACGCCGGGTGGTGTGGCAGGGGTGCGACCCACAAGGTCGCCCCCTATGCCGATCAACGCCGGACGACCGTCTCTCGGGTCCTCAGAACGCCCGCGCGATGCAGAAGTCGACCGCTTCTTCCAGCGCTTCCTTGATCGGCGAGTCCGGCGCCAGCGCCAAAGCGTCCTTGGCGATCGCGCCGTAGTGCCGCGCACGGCCGACGGTGTCTTCTATCGCGTGATGTTTGGTCATCATCGTCATCGCGGTCTCGAGATCGCCGTCGCGCACTTCGCCCTGGCCGAGCGTGCGATTCCAGAAGGCGCGCTCGGTCTCCGTGCCGCGCCGGAATGACAGCACCACAGGCAGCGTGATCTTGCCCTCGCGGAAGTCGTCGCCGACGTTCTTGCCAAGCTTGGCCGACTTGCCGCCGTAGTCGAGCGCGTCGTCGATGAGCTGGAAGGCGATGCCGAGATTCATGCCGTACGAGCGGCACGCGGCCTGTTCGGCCTTCTCCTTGCCGGCGAGCGCCGGCCCGACCTCGCAGGCGGCGGCGAACAGTTCGGCGGTCTTGGCGCGAATCACCGCCAAGTATTCGTCTTCATTCGTGGCCGTGTTCTTGGCGGTGCCGAGCTGCATCACCTCGCCTTCGGCGATCACCGCTGCCGCCGAGGAGAGAATGTCGAGCGCGTGCAGATTGCCGACCTCGACCATCATCTTGAAGGCCTGGCCGAGCAGGAAGTCGCCGACCAGCACGCTCGCCTCGTTGCCCCAGAGCATGCGGGCGGCGAGCTTGCCGCGGCGCATGTCGCTTTCGTCGACGACGTCGTCATGCAGCAGCGTCGCCGTATGCATGAATTCGACCGCGGCGGCGAGCTTGATATGGCCGTCGCCCCCATAGCCGGCGAGCTTGGCCATGGCCAAAGTCAGCATCGGCCGCAGGCGTTTGCCGCCCGAAGAGATCAGGTGGTTGGCGACCTCGGGGATCATGGTCACGTCGGAGCCGGTCCGGGCGAGAATCGCCGTGTTGACCCGTTCCATGTCCGGTGCCACCAGGGCGACGAGGCGATCAAGCGCCGCGGGACGCGGACTTTCAAAGGGAACGACGACGGCCAAAACGAACTCTCCAAGGACACTTACGATAACGGGGAGACCATAGAAACGCTGTGTTAAGCCCGCAAGTGCGTTAAATTGGTGGATCACAGTCAGTTGAGACGCCCGTTTGGGGCGAGGGGGCCCGCGTGGCGATACAAAATTCCACTGCCGCCACATGCGAGATCGGTGGGCACGACGACTACCGCATAGCCGTGCTTGTCCCCTGCTTCAATGAGGAAGCGGCGGTCGGGCGGGTTGTAAAAGACTTCCGTGCAGCCTTGCCAGAAGCCGCGATCTTCGTCTTCGACAATAATTCGAGCGACAACACGGCGGCCGTTGCACGCGCCGCCGGGGCGCACGTTTTCCGCGAAACCCGTCAGGGCAAGGGATTCGTCGTGCGGCGCATGTTCACCGACGTTGAAGCCGATATCTACGTGCTGGTGGACGGCGACGCGACCTACGACGCGCCGAGCGTCCGCAAGATGATCGCGCGGCTGCTCGAAGACCGCCTCGACATGGTCGTGGGCAACCGGATCGACCAGCAGGAGGCGGCCTATCGCGCCGGTCACCGCACAGGTAACTGGCTACTGACGAGCTTCGTCGCCTCGGTGTTCGGCGCCAGCTTCAAGGACATGCTGTCCGGCTATCGCGTCTTCTCGCGCCGCTTCGTGAAGTCGTTTCCGGTCCTCTCCGGCGGCTTCGAGATCGAGACCGAGCTCACCGTGCATGCGCTCGAACTGGGGCTCGCGGTGACCGAGATCGATACGCCTTATTACGCGCGGCCGGCGGGCTCTACGTCCAAGCTCAACACCTGGCGCGACGGCTTCCGCATCTTGTGGACCATCATCCAGCTCTATCGCGCCGAGCGTCCGCTGCCCTTCTTCAGCGGCATCGGCGCGATGCTGGCGATCATGTCGGTCGGTCTTGCGATCCCGATCATTGTCACCTTCCTGGATACACATACAGTGCCGCGCCTGCCGACCGCCGTGCTCTCGACCGGCCTGATGGTGCTCGCCTTTCTGTCGTTCGCGGTCGGGCTGGTGCTCGATACCGTGACGCGCGGCCGCCGTGAGATGAAGCTCTTTGCCTACCTGGCGCAACGCGCGCCGGGCGATGAACGCCGGCAAGGTTGAAACCCGATGCGTGAGATCGTGCGCACCAACGATGCGGTCCTGGTCTCCGCCATCAGCGCGCTGCTCGACGGCGCGAATATCCAATACCTCGTGCTCGATCAGAACATGAGCGTGCTGGAAGGCTCGCTCGGCGTGCTGCCGCGCCGCATTCTGGTGGCGGACGCCGAGGAGCGGCAGGCGCGGCGGCTTCTGCAAGACGCCGGGCTCGGGCACGAGCTGCGCCCCGATGGGCGCTGACCAGTCGTTTGAAACAAGCGACGACGCCGTGCTCGGCGGCCGTCTGCGGCTGCGCCAGCCGTTGCGTGGCCATCGGGTCGGGCACGATGCGATTTTGCTCGCAGCGGCGGCGGGCGCGTATGAGGGTGAGCATGCGGTCGATCTCGGCGCCGGCGTCGGCGGTGCGGGCTTGGCGCTCGCCGTTCGGGTGCCCGGCCTTCGCGTGACCCTCGTCGAAATCGACGCGGCGCTCTGTGCGCTCGCGAGCGGCAATGCCGCGCGCAACGGTCTCGCCGAGCGGGTCAACGCCATCGCCTGCGACGTCGAAGACGCTTGCGCGCTCGCCGCCGCCGGCCTCGTACCCGGCAGCATCGATCGCGTCTTGATGAATCCGCCGTTTAACGATGCGCGGCGGCAGAACGCATCACCCGATCCGCGCCGCCGTCTGGCCCATGTGGCTGACCCTGGCCTGCTGGCGCGCTGGGTGGCGGCGGCTCATGGGCTACTCAAACCGAATGGCACGCTGACCCTGATCTGGCGGGCCGAGGGCCTCGCCGCGGTGCTCGCCGCGTTGTCGGGCGATTTCGGAGCCGTCGCTGTGCAGCGGGTCTATCCGCGCGCCGGTGCTCCGGCGATTCGCGTGCTGGTGCGGGCGGTGAAGGGAGGCGAGCAGGCAGCACCGGCCGATCTGCCCGGCCTCGTGCTTAACCATGACAACGGAAAGCCGACCGAGGCCGCGGAGGCGGTGCTGCGCCACGCGTCATCGCTGGCGCTCGCGAAGCTCTAAAAGAGGGCAGGATGGATGAGAACTGCCTAGGTCCTGCGCCGTACCGGCATGAAATCGCGCCAGCCGCGGCCGGCAAACTGGCGCCAGAACCGGCGCAGCCTGTCTTCATTGAGGTGCGAAAGCGCAATAATGACGCCAATCAGCACGAAAAGGATGGTGATCTTGGGGTCCATCGTTCGCCCTTCTAGAACCGCCATGTGCCCGGCAGCAGCTATTGCGTTGCAAAAACTATTCCATCGCCAGAAAGTGGCGAATGCTTGGGCTTTCAATCACTTGGTTGTGAAAATGGTGCGCTGCACTGCCCATTACCCTGCACACATCTGGCGCTATCTCTTCGGCATATTTGGGGCGGCTCAGGATGCGCTTTGACTTCATTCGCCGATGACTGTGTAACTGCCCACCCATGGCCACCTCCGCGAGCCGACCTATGCCGAACTTTCTCACCAGCGCGCTCGATGCACTGCGCTCAATGCTGCCCGCGCGCTTCCGCGCCGACGTGCCGGTCGTGCCCGTCGTGCGGTTGTCCGGCACCATCGGCGTGGCGACGCCGCTGCGGCCAGGCCTCATGCTCTCCACGGTCGCCCGCGCGCTGGAGCGCGCCTTCGGGCACCGCGGTGCGCGGGCCGTGGCGCTCGTCATCAATTCGCCGGGCGGCTCGCCGTCGCAATCGCATCTGATCTTCCGCCGCATCCGCCAATTGGCGGCGGAGAAGAACCTGCCCGTGCTCGCCTTCATCGAGGATGTCGGCGCGTCCGGCGGCTACATGCTCGCTTGCGCCGCCGACGAGATCGTCTGCGACCAGTATTCAATCATCGGTTCGATCGGCGTTGTCGGCGGCTCGTTCGGCTTTCCCAAGCTGATGGAAAAGCTCGGTGTCGAGCGGCGTGTCTACACCTCGGGCGAGCGCAAGGTGATGCTCGATCCGTTCCAGGAGGAGAAGCCCGAGGACGTCGAGCGCATCAAAGGGATCCAGAAGGACATCCACGAGCACTTCATCGCGCTGGTGAAGAAACGCCGCGGCGCCAGGCTCAGTGACGGCGACGCCACGCTGTTCTCCGGCGAATTCTGGACGGCGGACAAGGCCATCGATCTCGGCCTTGCCGACCGGGTCGGTGACCTGCGTTCGCTCTTGCGCGAGCGCTATGGTGAGAAGGTTCGTACGCCGCTCATCGAAGGCGACCGCAGCCTGCTCGGGCGCCGGCTGGCCGGCGTGGGCCTCGGCCGCCTCTTGAGCGAACAGGCGCCGCTAGCCGACGATCTGTTGTCCTCGCTTGAAGCGCGCGCGTTGTGGGGCCGCTTCGGGCTGTAAGGTCGCCCGCTACCGCCCCGAAATCGCCTTGTTCGCGCCTAACGCTGTGCTTAGCTGTATCGGGGTCACAATCCTTCGGGGATCGTCATGCCGCCACTGTTTCTATCGCCGCTGGTGAAATGGACGTTCGTCGCCGTCGGCGGCGCCATGGCCGTGCATTGGGTGGTCAAGGAAGTGCGGCGGGTGAACGAAGAACTCGACGCGCGCCGTGCCATGGCGCGTATTCGTGACCAGGAGCGGCGCCCGACGCTGCGGCGCGACCCCATGACCGGCGAATATCGCCCGTACTGATCTTCGGCGCGTGGATAGCGCTCAGGCTTGAGCCGCTCAGGCTTGGCGGCGGCTTGACCCTGTTTGGGGCCATGGATAGGGTCCGCGCCCATTCCACTGCGTGAAAATCAGTGCACACGATGGCTGAAGCCGACCTTCTCGCCAGAGACAGTTCGCGTCGCGACAATCTGGACCCTTCGCGCTCGTTCCAGGGTCTGATCCTGGCGCTGCAACGCTACTGGGCCGACTGGGGCTGCGTCGTGCTGCAGCCTTACGACATGGAGGTCGGCGCCGGCACGTTCCATCCCGCAACGACGCTGCGCGCGCTGGGGCCGAAGCCGTGGAACGCGGCTTACGTGCAGCCCTCGCGCCGGCCGAAGGACGGCCGCTACGGCGAGAACCCGAACCGCCTCCAGCACTACTATCAGTTCCAGGTCATCCTGAAGCCGTCGCCGCCGGACATCCAGCAGCTCTATCTCAACTCGCTCAAGGCCATCGGCATCGACTCAGCCGTGCACGACATCCGCTTCGTCGAGGACGACTGGGAGAGTCCGACGCTCGGCGCCTGGGGTCTCGGCTGGGAGTGCTGGTGCGACGGCATGGAAGTGTCGCAGTTTACTTATTTCCAGCAGGTCGCCGGATTTGAATGCGCGCCGGTCGCCGGCGAGCTCACCTACGGGCTCGAGCGCCTCGCGATGTATGTGCAGGGCGTCGACCGCGTCTACGATCTCAACTTCAACGGCCGCGACGACGACAAACGTGTGACCTACGGCGATGTGTTCCTGCAGGCGGAGAAGGAATACTCGCGGCACAATTTCGAAGTCGCGGACACCGCGATGTTGTTCGAGCAATTCAAGATGGCCGAGGCCGCCTGTCAGAAATACCTCGCGGCTGGTTGGGCCGACGGCGACAAGACGCGCCACCTGATGGCGCTGCCGGCCTACGACCAGTGCATCAAAGCCTCGCACGTGTTCAATCTGCTCGACGCGCGCGGCGTGATCTCCGTCACCGAACGGCAAAGCTACATCCTGCGCGTGCGCGAACTGGCGAAGGCCTGCGGCGCGGCGTGGCTCGCCACCGAAGCCGGCGGAGCTGGGTGACATGCCCGATCTTCTGCTCGAACTCTTCTCCGAAGAAATCCCCGCACGCATGCAGGCGAAGGCGGCCGACGATCTGCGCAAGATGGTCACCGACCGTCTGGTCGCGGCAGGTCTCGTCTATGAAGGCGCCAAGGCCTTCGCCACGCCGCGGCGTCTGGCGCTGACAGTGCACGGCGTGCCGGCGCAGCAGCCGGACGTGAAGGAAGAGCGCAAAGGCCCGAAGGTCGGCGCGCCCGAGCAGGCGATCGCCGGCTTCCTGCGCGCCGCGGGCTTGACGTCGATCGATCAGGCCAAGGTGCAGGCCGACAAGAAGGGCGACTTCTACGTCGCCATCACCGAGAAGAAGGGCCGCGCCGCCATCGACGTGATCGGCGAGATCGTCCCCGAGGTCGTGCGCACCTTCCCCTGGCCGAAGTCGATGCGCTGGGGCGCGCAATCGGCCAAGCCCGGCGCGCTCACATGGGTGCGGCCGTTGCATTCGATCGTCGCGACCTTCGGCCCCGAGACGGAAGAGCCGGACGTCGTGCGCTTCTCGGTCGACGGCATCGAAGCCGGCGACGAGACGCGCGGCCACCGCTTCATGGCGCCCGGCGCGATCAAGGTGAAGCGCTTCGACGACTACGTCGCCAAGCTCGATGCCGCCAAGGTGGTGCTCGATCCGGCGCGCCGCGCCGACATCATCCTCACCGACGCTAAAAATCTTGTGTTTGCGCAGGGGTTCGAGCTGGTCGAGGACGAAGCCCTGCTCGCGGAAGTCTCCGGCCTGGTGGAATGGCCCGTGGTGCTGATGGGTTCGTTCGACGCGGCGTTTTTGGCGATCCCCGACGAGGTGATCCGCGCGACCATCCGCGCCAACCAGAAATGCTTCGTGCTGCGCGATCCGCAGACGGCGAAGCTTGTCAACAAGTTCATCCTCACCGCCAATATCGAGGCGACCGATCACGGCCAGGCGATTATCGCTGGCAACGAGCGCGTGATCCGCGCGCGCCTCTCCGACGCCAAGTTCTTCTACGACACCGACTTGAAGACGCGCCTCGAAGACCGGCTGCCGAAGTTCGAGCAAATCGTGTTTCATGAGAAGTTGGGGACGCAGGCTGAGCGCATCGCGCGCATCGTCGCGCTCGCCGGCCAGCTTGCGCCCATCGTCGGCGCCGATGGGGCGAAGGCCGAGCGCGCGGCCCAATTGTGCAAGGCCGATTTGCTCACCGAAGTGGTAGGCGAATTCCCCGAGCTGCAAGGCCTGATGGGCCGCTACTACGCCGAGGCGCAGAACGAAGACGAAGCCGTCGCGCATGCGTGCGAGGATCACTACAAGCCGAAGGGACCGGACGATCTCGTTCCCGCCGATCCGGTGTCGATTGCCGTCGCGCTCGCCGACAAGATCGACACGCTCGTCGGCTTCTGGGCTATCGACGAAAAGCCGACGGGGAGCAAGGACCCTTACGCGCTGCGGAGAGCAGCGTTGGGCGTGATCCGCATCGTCCTGGATAATACGTTGCGCTTGCGGTTAAGCGACATCATGTCCGCGCATTTCGGCGTCATGGCCGGGCTTTTCCCGGCCATCCACGCCTTGGGCGCTACGAAGAAAGACGCGGATGCCCGCGACAAGCGCGGGCATGACGGAGCAAGTGGCGATCTTCTCTCCTTCTTCGCCGACCGCCTGAAAGTCCAACTGCGCGAGCAGGGCGCGCGTCACGATCTTGTGGACGCTGTGTTCGCGCTCGGCGAGCGGAGTGCCGAAGGCACGACAGATACTAATAATGCTCAGGACGATCTGCTGATGATCGTGCGCCGCGTCGAGGCGCTGGGCAAATTCCTCGAGACAGACGACGGCAAGAACCTGCTCGCGGGCGTCAAGCGCGCGTCGAACATCCTTCGTATCGAAGAGAAAAAGGACAAGCGCGACTACACCGGCGCGCCGGATGCCTCGCTCTATGAACTCGACGAAGAGAAGGCGCTGGCACAGGCCATCGACCTCGCGAAGCGCGAGGCCTCCGCCGCCGTCGCCAAGGAGTACTTCGCCGCCGCGATGACGGCGATGGCGCAGCTTCGTCCGAAAGTCGATGCCTTCTTCGACAAGGTCACCGTCAATGTCGATGACAAGTCGGTGCGCGAGAACCGACTGAAGTTGTTGAACGAAATTCGTGAGGCCACCCGTTCGGTGGCGGATTTCTCGAAGATCGAGGGGTAGTCACCTCTCCCCGTCCTTTACGGGGAGAGGTAACCCGACGAAGCTTTAGCGAGGGCGGGTCGGGTGAGGGGCTGTGCAATGCCCCTCACCCGGCTCGCACCGTGCAGGTGCTCGCCACCCTCTCCCCGCAATGCGGGGAGAGGGAAAAAGCACGGAACCCTCTCGCCACCTCGTCGTTATCGCCTGTCCTACAGGAGCAACTCATGACGGCCATTGGCGTCGCACATTTGCAGCCCATCGTTGCGCTGATCGCCGGTGTTCTTATTCTCGTCATGCCGCGGCTCCTTAATTACATCGTCGCGATCTACCTCATCTTCGTGGGCCTGCTGGGCCTCGGGGTTCTGAGATAGTCCGGA
>DATARB010000325.1:0-3856 GCA_036264375.1 Pseudolabrys sp. | reverse complement strand
GTCCAGCCGTCGGAACGGTGCAGGGTGCGAATCGGCCGGTTCTGATTGAACAGATAAATCTCGTTGTTGCGCGCCGAAAGAATTTGCCCGCTGATGCCGTCGGCCTTATCGGAGGCGAGATAAACGACCAGTGGCGCAACTTTTTCCGGCGTCATATCGCGCAGCCGGGCGACGCGGGTTTTTTCCTCTTCGGTCTCGGCTGGAATCGAATCGATCATCCGCGTCCAGGCAAACGGCGCGACGCAGTTCGAGCGCACATTGAAGCGCGCCATATCGAGCGCGATGCCGCGCGACAACCCGACGATGCCGAGTTTTGCCGCCATGTAATTGGCCTGGCCGAAATTGCCGACCAGGCCCGAGGTCGATGTCATGTGCACGTAGGCGCCGGAGTTCTGCTCGCGGAAATGCGTCGCGCAGGCGCGGCTCATATTGAAGCTGCCGTTCAAGTGCACACTGATGACGTCTGACCAGTCGGACCAGCTCATGCGATGAAAGATGCGGTCGCGCAGGATGCCGGCATTGTTCACCAGAATATCGACGCGCCCGAAGGCGTCGAGCGCCGCCTTGACGATCTTGTCGCCGTTGCCCGGCTCGCTGATCGACAATGTCGAGGCGATGGCCTGGCCGCCGGCTTTCTTGATCTCGTCCACCACCTCCTGGGCCGGGCCGGCATCGGTGCCGGCGCCGTCGAGGCTGGCGCCGATATCGCAGACGACGACCTTGGCGCCTTCCTGCGCCATCAACAGCGCGATGCCGCGGCCAATGCCGCGGGCGGCGCCGGTGACGATGGCGACTTTGCCGGCCACGATGTTTGCCATTGGCCTATTTCCCCCACACCTCTTGGGCGATCTCGCCGATCATCTTGAGCTTGGCCCATTGCTCGTCCTCGGCAAGGATATTGCCTTCTTCGGTCGAGGCGAAGCCGCATTGCGGCGACAGGCATAGCTGCTCGATATCGGTGAACTTGGCGGCTTCATCGATGCGGCGCTTGATGGCATCCTTGGATTCCAAGGTGCCGGTCTTGGTCGTCACCAGGCCGAGCACCGCGCAGCGGCCTTTCTGCAGGCGCCGCAGCGGTTCGAATCCGCCGGCGCGGTCGCTGTCGTATTCCATGAAGTAGCCGTGCACCTTGATCTTGTCGAACAGCACTTCCTGCTCCGCCTCGTAGCCGCCCGAGCCCATGTAGGTCGATTTATAGTTGCCGCGGCACAGGTGCATGGTCACCGTCATGTCGGATGGAATATCCGACATCGCGATGTTGATAAGCTCGCCGTAGAGCGGGCCGAGAGCGTCCGGATCGTCGCCGCGATCCTTCATCTGCTGGCGATATTTCGGATCGCACAGCATGGCGATGAAGACTTCGTCGAGCTGCAAATAGCGGCAGCCGGCATCGGCGAAAGCGCGCACGGCTTTTTTGTAGGCCTGGCCGAGATCGTCGAACATCGTGTCGAGCTTGGGATAGACCGTCTTGTCGATCGGCGTGCCGACCGGGCGGCCGTACAGGGCCGACGGCGCCGGGATCGTGATCTTCGGCGTGCGCGTGGTGTGCGCCTGGACGAATTTGAAATGCTCGATCATCGGATGGCCTGAGAAGCCGATCTTGCCGGTGACCTTGGTGCCTTCGTTGCGCGTCCGCGTCGCGGCAAAGGCGATGCCGGTCTCCATGGCGGTCTTCTCGACGCCGTCGAGGCCCCAGAGGAAATCGAGATGCCACCACGAACGGCGGAATTCGCCGTCAGTGATCGATTGCAGGCCGGCCGCTTCCTGCTTCCTGATGACGTCCTTGATTTCGCGGTCTTCCACCGCTTTCAGATCGTCCGCGGTGATCTCGCCCTTGGCGCGGCGCTCGCGCGCTTCTTTCAACGCCGGGGGCCGCAGCAGGCTGCCGACATGATCGGCGCGGAACGGCGGTTTGGTTCGTTGCATGCTCACTCCTTACTCAAACTTTGTCATGCCCCGCGAAGGCGGGGCACCCAGTAAACGCAGGCGGATCGGCAGTGGCACTCGAGCCAACGCTTCGGCGATTACTGGATCGTCCGCCTTCGCGGACGATGACAGTATGGTTGGTATTATCCCCATACCTCATCGGCCACTTCCACGATCATCCGCAGCTTCGCCCATTCTTCCTCTTCGGCAAGCACGTTGCCTTCCTCGGTCGAGGCGAAGCCGCATTGCGGCGACAGGCAGAGCTGATCGATATCGACGAATTTTGCCGCCTGATCGATGCGGCGCTTGATCTCGTCGCGGCTTTCCAGCCGCCCGGACTTGCTGGTGACCAGGCCGAGCACCACGGTCTTGCCCTTGGGCAGAAAGCGCAGCGGTTCAAAACCGCCGGCGCGCTCGGTGTCGTATTCCATGAAATAGCCGTGCACGTTGATCTGGTTGAACAGCAGCTCCGCCACCGGCTCGTAGCCGCCGCTCGCCACGAAGCTGGAGCGGAAATTGCCGCGGCACAGATGCATGGTGATGGTCATGTCGGGCGGGATGTCGGAGATCGCCGCATTGATCATGCCGGCATAGATGCCCGGCAGCGCCGCCGGGTCCTCGCCGCGATCGCTGATCTGCTTGCGCAAGGTCGGATCGCACAGATAGGCCAGATTGACCTCGTCGAGCTGCAAGTAGCGGCAGCCGGCATCGGCGAAGGCGCGTACCGCCTTGCGATAAGTCTCGCCGAGGTCGCGATAGAAATCGTTCATCGACGGATAGAGCGCTTCCGGCACCACGTCGCGGCCGTAGCGGAAATGCAGCGACGACGGCGAGGGAATCGTCAGCTTCGGTGTCTGATGGGTGTGTGCTTTGAGGAACTTGAAGTGCTCGATCATCGGATGCGGCTTGTAGCCGCCGAGCTTGCCGATGACGCGCAGCAGGATCGGCCGCGGCTGCGGTCCGCTGGCGGCAAATTTTATCTTGCGCTCGCCGACATAGGACTCGACGTTGTCGAGCCGCTCCAGAAAATCATAATTCCAGGAGATGCGCCGGTACTCGCCGTCGGTCACCGACTTGAGCCCGATCATCTCCTGCTTGCGGATCACGCCTTCGATCTCGCGGTCTTCAATCTCCGTCAGCTCGTCAGCGCTGATCTTGCCGCGCGCGCGTTTCTCCCGCCCTTCCTTCAGCGACGCCGGGCGCAACAGGCTGCCGACATGGTCGGCGCGGAAGGGAGGTTTGGTACGTGGACTCATATCTTCACATCTTCCTTGACTGTCATGCCCGCGAAGGCGGGCATCCAGTACTCACTGCCCTTGCGGCATAGTCTGCAATTACTGGATCATCCGCTTTCGCGGATGATGACACGCGGTGTTTATCGGCCCCACACCTCATCGGCCAACTCCACGATCATCCTGAGCTTCGCCCACTGCTCGTCCTCGGCCAGCACGTTGCCTTCCTCGGTCGAGGCAAAGCCGCATTGCGGCGACAGGCAGAGCTGATCGAGGGCGATGTATTTGGTCGCCTCGTCGATGCGGCGCTTGATGTCGTCCTTGTTCTCCAGCTTGCCGAACTTCGAGGTCACCAAGCCGAGCACGACCTGCTTGTTGCCCTTGGGGAAGAAGCGTAGCGGTTCGAACCCTCCCGCTCTTTCACTGTCGTATTCGAGGAAGTAGCCGTCGAGGCCGGTATTGCCCAACAGCTGTTCGGCGACGAATTCGTAGCCGCCCGAGGCGATGAAGGTCGAGCGGAAATTGCCGCGGCAGGAATGCATCGTAACCGCCATGTCCGCCGGCTTGCCGTCCAGCGCCGCGTTGGTCAGCCGCGCGTAGCGCTTCGGCAGTGCATCCGGATCGTCGCCGCGTTTGGTCGATTGCGCGCGTTCGTTCGGATCGCAGATCATCGACCAGGCGGTGTCGTCGAGCTGCAG
>DATARB010000310.1:0-11873 GCA_036264375.1 Pseudolabrys sp. | reverse complement strand
GGTGGCCTCGTTCTCCCCGCCCCGGGGGGTGGGGTCGGGGGTGGGGGGAAGGAAGCGCAATACGAAACATCGCCCCCCACCCCGGTTCGCATTGCAAGGCAATGCGCACCGACCCTCCCCACCGCTTCGCGGGGGGCGGGTTAAGTCACGCCGCCTTCGCCTTCGGATTGGACGCCGGCAGATCGAGATTGGCGCTCCAGGCGTCGTAGCCGTAGAGCCAGCCCGTGTCGGCGTCGCCGCCCTGCATCCAGCTGTTGGCGCTCGATATCGCCTGGATCACCGACGTGCGCGGCTTGCGGTGCGCCTCGTAACGCCTGAACGCACCCTCGATGTCGTCGCCTTCGACCGCCTCGAGGCAGCGCGCCAGGATCGCCGCGTCCTCGATCGATGTCGCCGCGCCTTGCGCCATGTAAGGCGTCATCGGATGCGCGCTGTCGCCGAGCAGCACCACGCGGCCGTCGCTCCAGTGCGGCAGCGGCTCGCGCTCGAGGATCGCCCATTTGTGGCAATCGGGGCAGGCATTGAGCACGTTGCGCACATCCTGATGGAAGCTCTCATAGCCCGCGCGCAATTCATTCACGTCGCCCTTGGCCGACCAGGATTCCTTGGTCATCCAGTCAGCGGACTCCGGCACGCTGGTCACGAAGTAGAGTTCGCTCTTCGCTTTGGTGATGTAATAGATGACGATGTGCCTGTCCTTGCCCCACCATTTGGTGCGCGACGGACCGATGTCGAAGCCGCCCATCAGGCTGGCGTCGAACACCGCGCGATAGGCGATCCGGCCTTTGTGCAGCGGCGCGTCCGGCCCGACGATGAGGTCGCGCACGACCGAATGCACGCCGTCCGCGCCGACCACGGCGTCCGCCTTGGCCTTGCTGCCGTCGGCGAAGGCGAGCGTGACCTGTCCGCCGCTGTGCTCGAGCCCTACGAGTTTCTTGTTGAGGTGGATGATGTCGCCCGGCAGCACCGAGGCGAGCGCGTCATGCAGATCGGCGCGGTGCATGCACAGGTAGGGCGCATTATAGAGATTGTCCGGCATCGGCAGTTCGCGCAGGAGCTCACCGGTGTAGGCGTCGCGGTTCAGGTGCGAATAAGGCGCGAAGGCGATCTGCCGCAGCCGCTCCTCGACGCCGATGCCGCGCAGCACCTTCATCGAGTTCGGCATCATCTGGATGCCGGCGCCGATGCGCCCGAAGCGCGTGGCCTGCTCGTAGACCTGCACGTCGATGCCGACCTGCCGCAGCGTCGCCGCCACCGCCAGGCCACCCATGCCAGCGCCGACCACGGCGACGGACAACTTCTTCTTGCTCATGCTCGCTCCTACCCTACTTTCGTCGCCCGCTTCGTTACTTGCGCGGTATGCCCGCTTTATCGATCACCGCATTCCATTTCTTGATGTCGGCCGTGAGGCGGCCCATGAGTTCCTCCGGCGTCCCGGCATGGGCGATGACGCCGACCTTGGCGAAGCTCGCCTTGATATCCTCTTGCGCGAGGATCTCGTGCATCGCCTTGTTCACTTTATCGACCACATCTTTCGGCGTGCCCTTCGGTGCGAAGACGCCGTTCCAGGACTCGACCTCGTAGCCTTTCACGCCGGCCTCGGCGACTGTCGGCACGTCCGGCGCCAGCGGCGTGCGCTTCGGCGAGGAACTCGCCAGCACGCGCAGCTTGTTGTCGTTGACTTGGCCCTGGATCGCCGGCGGGAACTCGACCAGCATCTGCACGTCGTTGCGCAGCAGCGCGACGACGACATCGGGCGAATTCTTGAACGGCACGATGACCACGTTGAGATTGGCCATCGATTTGAACAGCTCGGCGCCGAGGTTCTGCGTCGAGCCGACGGCGATGGTGCCGATATTGAGCTTGCCCGGATTGGCGTTCGCAGCTTTGAGGAAGTCGCCCAGCGCCTTGAAGTCCGACTGCGCGTTGACCGCCAGCACCAGATCGAACAGCCCAAGCGTCGAGATCATCTCGAACTGCTTCACCGGATCGAACGGCAGCGCATTGAACGCGGCAACGCTGATCGCGGTGCCGTTTGTGATGAGACCAAGTGTGTAGCCGTCCGGCGGCGCGGTGACGACCGCGCGCGCGGCGTTGATGCCGCCCGGCCCCGGCATGTTCTCGACCACGATCCGCTGACCGAGCTTCTGCCCGAGCCTGTCGGCGACAATCCGCGCGGTCACGTCGGCGACGCCACCCGGCCCGAACGGCAGTACGAAGCGGATCGGATGGTCCGGCCATTCCGCCCGTGCTGCACCGGATTGCAGTGCAGCGGCGGCGATCAATAGTGCCGCCGCGAGCGGCCGCGCAATCGCCACGATGCGCGCGACCGTGGCGTAAATTCCCTCAAGCATGATCCGTATCCTCCCCCCATGGCTCGTTCGGCTATTGTTATTTGTCGTGAGCATAGGGCCTCGCCGGACAATCTGCTACCGCGTTTCGCGCATACGCGCTTGCCAACGAAAAAGGGCCGGCGCTCGCGCACCGGCCCACACATCCACACGTTAGACTTGCGGCTTACTTCTTCGGAATGCCGGCCTTGGTGATGACCGCGCTCCACTTGGTGATGTCGGACTTGACGCGGCCCATCAGCTCGTCCGGCGTGCTGCCCTGAGCGACCACGCCGAGGCGCGCGAATTTCTCCTTCACGTCGGGCATCGCCACGACCTCGGCGACCGCCTTGTTCAAGGTGTCGACCACCTCCTTCGGCGTGCCCTGCGGTGCGAAGATGCCGTTCCAGGAACTCACATCGTAGCCGGGAACGCCGCTTTCCGCCGCAGTCGGCACATCGGGCATGAAGGGCGAGCGCTTGATCTGCGACGCCGCGATGATGCGCACCTTCTTGTCGTTCACCTGGCCTTCGATGGATGGCGGGAACTCGAGCAGGATATCGACGTCATTGCGCAGCAGCGCCACCACGATGTCCGGGGAATTCTTGTAGGGCACGATCTGGATATCGATGTTCGCCATCGACTTGAACAGCTCGCCGCCGAGGTTCTGCGTCGAGCCGACCGCGATGGTGCCAAGGTTCAGCTTGCCGGGATTGGCCTTCGCCGCCTTGATCACGTCATCGAGCGTCTTGTAGTTCGACTCCGCATTGACCGCGAAGACCAGATCGAAGGTGCCGATCAGCGACACCATCTGGAACTGCTTCACGGGATCGAACGGCAGGTGATTGAACAGTCCGACGCTGATGGCCGTGCCGTTGCTCAGGAGCCCGAGCGTATAGCCGTCGGCGGGCGCGTTCACGACGGTGCGCGCGGCATTGATGCCGCCCGGTCCCGGCATGTTCTCGACCACCATGCGCTGGCCGAGCTTGTCGCTCAGCTTGTCGGCGACGATGCGCGCGGTGACGTCGGCGACGCCGCCGGGCCCGAACGGCAGCACGAAGCGGATCGGACGCTCGGGCCATTTCGCCTGCGCCTGCCCGGCCGGCATCAGCGCGAGCGCCAAAGCCGCCGGCAGCATCGACAAAACCGCACGGCGCGCGATCCGCGCCACTTCAGTTACACGATCACTCATTCTCACATCGCCCCTGTGTTATCTTGCCTCGAGATCAGAACCCGTAGAGCCGCGCCGGATTATCGACCAGCACGGCTTGCTGCCGCTGCGCACTCGTCGCGAACTGCGGCACCAGATCCACCAGATCGGCCTCGTCCGCGTCGTGCGTCGAGTTCGGATGCGGGAAGTCGGTGCCCCAGAGCACACGGTCGGGCGCCGCCTCGACCAGTGCATGCGCGATCGGCACAGCCTTGGCGTAAGGCGGCATGTCGATGCGCTCGGAGCCACACACCTTGATCCAGGCATTGTCCTGCTTGGCGATCTCGATCAGCGCCTTGAACGGCGGCTGATCGACACCGGCGGCGGCCGGCACGCGGCCCATGTGGTCGATGACGAAGGGCAACGGCAATTTTCGGATCATGTCCGAGAGCGGGATGATGTCGGGCGCATCGACGTGCAGCACGACGTGCCAGCCACGGCCCTTGATGCGGTCGAGCACGCGGTTGAACACGGCCATGTCCGGCGAGCCGCCGAGATGCTTGACGAAATTGAAGCGCACGCCGCGCACGCCGCCGCGGTCGAGCGTGTCGAAATCGGCATCGGTGAAGGTGTCGTCGACGATGGCGACGCCGCGGTAGCGCTTCGGATCGGAGGCGATGGCGTCGAGCATCGCCGCATTGTCCTTCCCGTGGCAACTCGCCTGCACGATCACCGAGCGCTCGATGCCGAGATGGTCGTGCAGCGCGCGCAGCATCTCCTTCGGCGCGTCCTCCGGCGTGTAGCGCCGGTTGGGCGCATAGGGGAACTTGTCGCCAGGCCCGAACACGTGGCAGTGCGCATCGCAGCTTCCCGGCGGCAGCTTGAACCGCGGCTTGCGGCGATGAGCGAGAAATCCAGGGTGTACGTTCATTTCGGGCGGCCTTTTCATGATGTCGTGGGCGGTGGGATAGCCAAGCCCGTCCAGCGACACAAGCCCAAGGCCTACAGCGCGGGAATGTCACCCTTTTCCCAGCCGGCCATTGTCGCCGCGTGGAAATCGCCGAACTTGCCGCCCGCGATGGCTTCACGCATGCCGGCCATCAACTCCTGATAGTAGGCAATGTTGATCGTCGACAGCAGCACCTGGCCGAGGATCTCGTTCGCCTTGGTGAGGTGGTGCAGATAGGCGCGCGAATAGGTGCGCGCGGCCGGATGCCGGCTCGCCTCGTCGAGCGGGCGCGGATCGTTGGCGTGGCGCGCGTTTGACAAGTTTATGGAGCCGAAGCGCGTGAAGGCCATGCCGTGGCGCCCGTTGCGGGTCGGCATCACGCAGTCAAACATGTCGATGCCGCGCTTCACGCTATCGAGCAGATCATGCGGCGTGCCGACGCCCATCAAATAGCGCGGATGGCCGGCCGGCAGCACCGGCGTCGTCTCCTCGACAACCTTGAGCATCACCGCCTGCGGCTCGCCCACCGCGAGCCCGCCGATGGCGTAGCCATGGAAGCCGATGTTGGCGAGTTCGCGCGCGCTCTCGGTGCGCAGCGGGATGTCGTCGCCGCCCTGCACGATGCCGAACAGCGCGTAGCCTTCACGCGCCCGCGCCTCGAAGGCGCGCTTACTGCGCTCGCCCCAGCGCAGCGACAGCTGCATCGCGCGTTCGATCTCGCCGCGCGGCGCCGGCAGCCGCAGGCATTCGTCGAGCTGCATCGTGATGTCGGTGCCGAGCAGCGCCTGGATCTCGATCGAGCGCTCGGGCGAGAGCTCGAACATCGTGCCGTCGAGATGCGAGCGGAACGTCACCGCCTGCTCGGTCAGCTTGCGCAGGCTCGACAGCGACATCACCTGGAAGCCGCCGGAATCGGTGAGGATCGGCAGCGGCCAGTTCATGAACTTGTGCAGGCCGCCGAGCGCGGCGATGCGTTCCGGTCCCGGCCGCAGCATCAGGTGGTATGTGTTGCCGAGCACGATCTCGGCGCCGGTCGCAGCGACCGCTTCCGGGTAAAGGCCCTTCACCGTTGCCTGCGTGCCCACCGGCATGAAGGCCGGGGTCTGCACTGTGCCGTGCGGCGTGACGAGTTCGCCGCGCCGGGCCATGCCGTCGGTGGTCTTGAGGGTGAAAGAGAAAGATTCGGCCATTCGTGTTTTCGTCATGGCCGGGCTTGACCCGGCCATCCACGCCTTGCTTGCGGACTCGCGGTTTTAAAGACGTGGATGCCCGGGACAAGCCCGGGCATGACAAGGTGGTGGTTCCACGTCACTCGGCAATGGGATAGCAAACGCGCGGCGCCGCAGAAAGGCCGGGCGCGGCATGGCCGCGCCCCACCTTGGCCGTCTTACGCCCGCAACACCATCGACGGCGTCAGTTGTTTGATCGTGGGGGCCCCCATCTGCTGCATGATCGCACGCAGCTCGGTGCGCAGGATGTCGAGCACCCGCTCCACCCCCGGCTGCCCGAACGCGCCGAGACCCCACAGGTAGGGCCGTCCGACGCAGACCGCATTCGCGCCCATGCACAGCGCCTTGGCGATATCGGTCCCGCGGCGGAAGCCGCTGTCGACCAGGATCGGCATCCGCCCCTTCACCGCCGCGACGATCTCCGGCAGCGCATCGATGGTCGCGCGGCCGGCATCCTCGCTGCGGCCGCCGTGGTTGGACACGATGATCGCGTCGATGCCGTTGTCGGCGGCGAGCACCGCGTCCTCATAGGCAAGGATGCCCTTGAGCACGATCTTCATCTTGGTGGTGGCGCGCAGGCGCTTGATGAAGTCCCATGTCAGGTTGGAGGCCTCGGTGCCGCGCAAGCCGCTAAGATCGACGCCATCAAACATCGGGCGGCGCGACAGTGCCGTTTTCAAGCTGGTCTTGTCGTGGCAGGCATTGCAGTCGCGCGTATCAGTGGGGATCAGGCGGAACAGCGTCTCCTGGTTCCGCCCGCCGACGCGGTCCACGGTCACCGCGACCGCGAGACATCCGGCCTTCTCGGCGTGCTTCACCAGCGCTTCCGCCACTTCCCATTTGTTGGTCGGATAAAGCTGGTACCAGATCGGCGCCCCGCGCGCGGCGATCACGTCCTCAACGCTGTAATCCGTCATGGTCGACAGGATCTGCAGATGGTCGCCGGCCTTGGCGGCTTTCGCCACCGCGACCTCGCCGTCAGGATGAAAGAACACGTTGCCGCCGGTCGGCGCGATCACGATCGGCGAACTGTACTTCACGCCGAGGATCTCGGTGCTCATGTCGACCTTGCTGACGTCGACCAAGCGGCGCGGGCGCAACTGAAAATGCAGGAAACCTTCGCGGTCGGCGCGCAGCGTCGTTTCGTCGTCGATGCCTGAGGCCATGTAGCCGAAATGCGCCGGCGGAACGGCGGCGCGGCAGGCCGGCTCAAAATCGAAGACGTTGATCGCCGCGGCCGGGCTCTTGATGACGTTATCGGTCTTGAGCGGCGCCCAGATGATCGGGTCCGGCAGCTTAACGCCCGGCATCGGGTTCGCCGGGCCCTCGCCGGCCAAGGCCTCGATCGTCCCGGCGGCGAGCAAAGGACTCGCGGACAGGAATTTCAGAAATTGTCGACGGCTTCGCTCTCCAATGGTCGGCATCGCGGTTTCCTTCCCAGTAGCTTGTTGCGCCCGGCTTCTTTGATGGCCGGGCGGTGTTGCCCCTGGGGAGTGACCCTATACCGCGCCCTCGGCAGGGTACAGCAGACACGCGTCGCCGTAGGAGTAGAAGCGATAGCCGTCGGCGATCGCGTGGGCGTAGGCGCGCTGCATCGTCTCCAGCCCGCTGAAGGCGGAGACCAGCATGAACAGCGTCGAGCGCGGCAGATGGAAATTGGTCAGCATCAGGTCGACCGCCTTGAAGCGGTAGCCGGGCGTGATGAAGATGTCGGTCTCGCCAGTGAACGGCTTGAGTGTGCCGTCATTGGCCGCCGCGCTCTCCAAAGTGCGCATTGCCGTCGAGCCGACGGCGACGATGCGGCCACCTTCCGCGCGAATGCCATTGAGCGTATCCGCCACGTCGGCTGGGAGGACGGCAAACTCGGAATGCATCCTGTGGCCGCCGGTGTCCTCGGCCTTGACCGGCAGGAAGGTCCCGGCGCCGACGTGGAGGGTCACTCTGCGGACGTGAATGCCGCGCCGCATGAGCCGGGCAATCAGATCCGGCGTGAAATGGAGCCCCGCCGTCGGCGCCGCCACCGAGCCTTCCTGCTGCGCGAAGACGGTCTGGTAATCGGCCTTGTCCTGGTCGTCCGTGGCGCGTTTCGAGGCGATGTACGGCGGCAAAGGCATGTCGCCACGCTCGGCAATAGCCTGGTCCAGCACCGCGCCATGGAAGGAAAATGAGAGGGTTACATCGCCGCCCTCGTCTTTATGTAAAACTTCAGCATCGAGCTGATCGAGAAAGCAGACCCGCCCCTCGCTGCCGAACCGCAGCTTATCGCCCGCCTGGAGCTTCTTGGCCCCGCGCACGAAGGCGCGCCAGGTCGAGCCGTCGATGCGCTTGTGCAGCGTGACCTCGACGCCAGGCTCCGTGCCCCCGCGCCCGATGCGGCGGCCTTTCAGCCGCGCCGCGATCACCTTGCTGTCGTTGACCACCAGGCAGTCGCCGGGTTCGAGCAGGTCCGGCAGGTCGCGGATGTGACGGTCCTCGCAAACCTCTCCGCTCGTCCCCGCGAAAGCGGGGACCCAGGGGCCACCTTGAACGCCCTTTGCCAAGCCACTCTGGACCCCCGCTTCCGCAGGTGTGAGCGGAGTAGGAGTGTGTGGCGGCTCGCCACGGAAACTGCCCGGCCGCACGACCATCAGCCGCGCCGACTCGCGCGGGCTCGCCGGCCGCAAGGCGATGCGGTCGGGCGGGAGATCGAAATCGAAGAGGTCGGTGCGCATGCTTTCTTATACCTCCCCCTGAAAGGGGGAGGTCGGCGCGAAGCGCCGGGTGGGGGGCGCCCGACGAATTCACCTAAGCGACCCCACCCGTCTCCGCGCTTCGCGCGGAGCCACCCTCCCCTTTCAGGGGAGGGATTAAGAGGCTTACGCCCCCATGGTCGCCTTGACGATCTTGTCCGGATTCTGCACCGGCTCGCCGCGCTTGATCTTGTCGACGTTCTCCATGCCCTCGATCACCTTGCCCCAGGCGGTGTACTGGCCATCGAGGAAGGTCGCATCGTCGAAGCAGATGAAGAACTGGCTGTCGCCCGAATCCGGGTTGGACGCGCGCGCCATCGACACGGTGCCGCGCACGTGCGGCTCCTTGTTGAACTCGGCCTTGAGCTTCTTGCCCGAGCCGCCGGTGCCGGTGCCGTGCGGGCAGCCGGTCTGCGCCATGAAGCCGTCGATCACGCGGTGAAAGACGATGCCGTCGTAGAAGCCCTCTTTGACGAGCTCCTTGATGCGCGCGACATGGCCGGGCGCGAGGTCGGGCCGCATCTCGATCACCACGTTGCCCTGGGTGGTTTCAAGCGTGAGGGTGTCTTCTGGTTTGGCCATGTTGCTTCTCCTACTGATACGGAAATCAAGACTCCCAATTGTCATGGCCGGCCCTGTGCCGGCCATCCCGCTTAGGCGGGCACAGTGCCCACCTTGTCGGGGCCACCGGGACAAGCCCGGTGGCGACAACAATTACTAGCGCTCGATCGTGGCTTTCTTCACGTAGTCGAGGCGCGGGAAATCCTTGGCGAGATAGGCATTGCCTTCCTGCTGCATGCGGCCCTGGTCGGGACCGCGCCCGCGCGGCGCGCCCTCGCCGTATTCGGCGTTGAGCTTGTCGACGACGTCCATGCCCGAGATCACGCGGCCGAACGGCGCGAAGCCCATCTGGTCGAGCTGGGTGTTGTCGTTGAAGTTGATGAACACCTGGCTGGTGCGGGTGTTCGGCCCGGCGGTCGCAAACGTTATGTAACCGCGCTTGTTGCTCTGCGTCACCGGATCGTCCTTGATCGATGCCTCGCGCCACTTGGCCATGACGCCCGGATCGCCGTTGATGCCGAACTGCACCATGAAGCCGGAGATCACGCGGAAGAAACGGACGTTGTCATAGAAGCCGTTCTTCACCAGATTGTAGAAGCGGTCGGCGCCGATCGGCGCCCAGGCGCGCGTGACCTGCACGACGAAGGCGCCCTTGGTGGTGTCGAACTTCACCTTGTAGGTCGCCGGCGCCTGCTCGGTGAGCGCGGCCGGATTGGACAGGTTCGGCGACTGCGCCAGCGCGGGCGTTGCCAGCGCGGCGAGCAAAGCGAGCGTGAGGATCGAGCGGCGGTGTATCATCGAAGCTCCTTGGGGCGTGTCGGGAAAGTCAGGCGCGCTTGATGTGCGCGAATTTACTTTTCAAACGCGCGGCAACCGGTGCCGGCACGAACGCGGAAACGTCACCGCCCATGCCGGCGATCTGGCGTACCAATGTGGCGGTGATCGGGCGCACCATCGGCGAAGCGGGCAGGAACACGGTCAGCACCTCCGGGGCCATGGTCTCGTTCATGCCGGCCATCTGCATCTCGTAGTCGAGGTCGGTGCCGTCGCGTAAGCCGCGGATCAGCATGTCGGCGCCCAGCCGCCGCGCCGCCTCGATGACCAGATCGGAGAAGGTGATGCAGGAGAGCTCACAGTTCGCCGCCTTCGCCAGCGGCCCGCAGGTCTCCTCGAGCATGGCCAGCCGCTCCTCGGCGGAAAACAGCGGCGCCTTGCCCGGGTGCACGCCGATGGCGATCACAAGCCTGTCAGCGAGCCGCACGGCATGGCGCACGACGTCGAGATGGCCGTTGGTGACGGGGTCGAAAGAGCCTGCGTAGAGGGCGGTTCTCGGCATGCGCGCCGGTCTAACCCGGCCCTTGACCTATCGCAAGGCGTACCCCCTGGGGATCGCCGAACTTTTGCTGGGCCCCCACGTTGAACCCAAGCTTTGTGCGCCGCGACCCAAGGGGGAGACCGTGAACCAGGGGGGATCGTCATGTTGAAGCTTCTGAATGCCGTCTTGATCGCCGCCGCTGTCGCCGGCGTGGCCGCACTCTTCACGGCCCCCGGCGGCGAGGTCGTCGCCGGAGCCTTGCCGCAGCAGGACGAGGCGGCGCTGAACGCCTGTGCCCACCGCCCCTGGCCCTATCTCGATTGCGTCGGCACCCGCTACGGCAACCACCGCATCCGCCTTGTCACGACGGACCAGTTGCCAAGGTAGACCGAGTCCACTGAGACAGCCGTAGTATCTCGTCATGGCCGGGCTCGTCCCGGCCATCCACGTCCTACGTCGTGGCAAGACGTGGATGCCCGGCATAAAGCCGGGCATGACGCGGCCGAGAAGCCAGCACAAGTGAGATGGATCGTGCGCGGCAACTCCACTTACCAGCACACCACGGGTGCGCTACGCTCTCTGCCAACAGCGCCGGTCACGCGGACCAACCGCGGCGATCCGATGACAACAACCGGCGCCACTAGGGAGTTTTCATGCGCCGGATTTTCCTTGCTGCGCTCGCTTTGATGTGCGCCCTGCCCGCCTTCGCCCAGACCTATCCGACCCGCCCGATCCGCATCATCGTGCCGACCCCGGCCGGCGGCCCGGTCGACGTCATGGCGCGGCTCCTGGCCAATACGCTTCCACCGTCGCTCGGGCAGAACGTGATCGTCGAGAACAGGCCGGGCGCCGGCAACATCCTCGGCTCTAAATACGTGGCGAGCGCCGAGCCGGACGGCTACACGCTGATGGTCTCCGCCGCGAGCGGGCTAATCATGAGTCCGCTGATCTACAAGAACGCCGGCTACGACGCCGCAAGCTTCGCGCCGATCGCGCTGATCGCCGAGACGCCGCAGGTGCTCGTGGTCAATCCCGGTCTGCCGGTAAAAACCGTGGCCGATCTTGTCGCTTACGCGAAGGCCAATCCGGGCAAGCTCAATTACTCGACCGGCGGCATCGGCACGCTGCCGCATCTCACCGCCGAGTATTTCAAGCGCCTCACCGGCACGCAGATCGTGCACGTGCCCTACAAAGGCGGCGGCCCGGCGCTGATGGGCGTGGTCGCCGGCGAAACGCAGATGACCTTCGATACGATCGCCACCTCGTTGCAGTTGATCCGCGACGGCCGGCTGCGGGCGCTGGCCATCGTCGGCCCCAAGCGCGCCGCCGATCTCCCCAATGTGCCGACCATGCCGGAGTCCGGCTTCCAGACCGTCACCACCGGCGCCTGGATGGCGCTCCTGGCGCCCGCCGGTACGCCGCCCGCCATCGTCGCCAAGCTCAACGCAGCAACTAACGCGGCGCTCGCGACCGATGTGATGAAGACCGCGCTCGCCAAGATCGGCGGACAGCCGCGCGGCGGCACGCCGAAAGACCTCGCCGATCACTTGGCGAGCGAGACGGTGAAATGGAAGCCGGTGGTCGAGGGGCTCGATTTGAAGCCGGAGTGA
>DATARB010000275.1:0-4402 GCA_036264375.1 Pseudolabrys sp. | reverse complement strand
CACCATCGCGGTCACCGACACGGCTTCGAGCAGGAAGGCCATGGCCATGGTGTTCTCGCGGCCGATGCGATCCGAGACCCAGCCGAAGAAGGGCCGCGTCAGGCCATTGGTGATGCGGTCGACGCTCAAGGCGAGCGGCAGCGCCGCCATCCCGAACACCATCATGTTGGCCACGCCGAAGTCGCGCGAGAAGGCGGCGAACTGCGAAATGATCATCAGGCCGCCGGTCGACATCATCGTCATCATGACGAACATCAGCCAGAACACCGGCGTCTTGATCATGGCGCCTGGCGTCACGTCCCGCGACGAGGTCATCACGCTCGGCGGCGGCAACGTCTCGTCGGCGCGCGGCATGCGCATCAAGAGCGCGGCGGCGGCCCCGACGATGCCAAGGATGATGCCGAATACCACCAGCGTGTGCTGGTAGCCGGACGCTTTGATCATCGTGTCGATCGGGAAGGTGGTGAGGATAGCGCCGAAACCGTAGCCGGCGGCGACCATGCCGGTCGCGAAACCGCGCCGGTCAGGGAACCAGCGCACCATCTGGCCGACGATGCCGACATAGACGATGCCGGTGCCGATGCCGCAGAATAGGCCGTAGGTGAGGTACAGGGCGGTCAGGCTGGTCGCGTAGGCCGAGAGCACCCAGCCGGCGCCCGAGAGCAGGCAGCCCAGCGCGATCAGCAGACGCGGGCCAAATTTGTCGATCAGATAGCCCTGCACGGGCGAGAACCAGGTCTGGATAACGATCACGATCGAGAAGGTGATCTGAATGGCGGCGAGCGACCCGCCGGTGCCGTCCTGGAACGGCTTCACGAATAGCGTCCAAACGTATTGCGGACTGGAAATGGACATCATCGCAATCAGGCCCAGCACGAGTTGGCCCCATCGCGCGGAGGAGACGGGCACTGCGGTCGGCGCCGCCATTGATGAGACAGACATTTTAGCTCCTTCAGGAACAGAATAGGCGTCCATTGGGCAAGCAAGTTGCGGACCAACCGCGCGGATTTTGGCTTTCAATCAAAAGGATAATTCTACCAAGGCAAAGGTGAGCGAACTTTAGGCCATTCACAACCAAGAACTGAGGGTCGTGCACAATTTTTTGGCAGGAGCAAATGTTCACTATTGATGCAAGGACGCCTCCTTCGGACGCGCGCAGCGCGCTATAGTGAGTCCATGGTCTTTCCGCCGTTCGATCCCGCTCCGCCGCCGTTCCGGCATCGCCGCTTCAAGGCGATCCCTGTGCGCACGCTGTTGCCCAATCTGATTACGCTGCTGGCGCTCTGCGCCGGCCTGACCGCGATCCGCGTCGCCGTCGAGAACAAGATCGATCTTGCGCTTGCCGCGATCGTGTTCGCCGCGCTGCTGGACGGCATCGACGGCCGCGTGGCGCGCATGCTCAAGGGCACCTCGCGCTTCGGGGCCGAGCTCGACAGTCTGGCCGACTTCGTCAATTTCGGCGTCGCGCCCGCGCTGATCCTCTATTTCTGGGGCCTGCACGATTTGAAATCGGCGGGCTGGATCGCGGCGCTGGTGTTCGCGACCTGTTGCGGCCTGAGACTCGCGCGCTTCAACGTGATGATCGACGATCCGAACAAGCCGGCCTGGGCGGCCGATTTCTTTACCGGCATTCCGGCGCCGGCCGGTGCGATCACGCTGCTGCTGCCGATCTATCTCAATTTTCTCGGCGCGCCCGCCGGCCTGGTGGTCGATTGGCTGACCCTATTCTACACGCTGGCGATCGCGCTTCTGATGGTGTCGCGCCTGCCGGTGTTCTCCGGCAAACGCACAGGCAAGCGCGTGCCGCCGGAGATGGTGCTGCCGGTGTTCGTGGCGGTGGTGCTCTTCTTCGCGCTGCTGGTCAGCTATCCCTGGGCCGTGCTGACCATCGGCACGCTGGCCTATCTCGCGTGCCTGCCGCTCGGCTGGTTGTCCTACCGCGAACACGTGCGCAAGGACGCCGCGGCGGCGGCCGCTGTCGCCTCGGGTACCGCGGACGCGACCTTCGCTGCTAATCCGATCACGCCCGACAATGACGACGACCGGCCCGCCCGGCTGAACTGATCCCACCCCAAGGCTCTTTCACACATCATGCCGCGCGCCACCCGCGTCCTCAAAGCCGGACATCGTCACGACCGGCCGCTCGCCGATACGCTGATCCTCGATTACGCCCAGCGCAGCGCGCAGAAGGTGTCGGCGACGGGCCTCAAAGGCTTGGTTGTCGATATCGATCTGCATGAGCCGGCGCGGCTGCGCACCGACGATCTGCTCGAGCTCGACGACGGCACGCTGGTGGAGGTCGTCGCGGCGCCGGAGCCGCTCCTCGAAGTGCGGGCGAAGGATGTTGCGGCACTGGCGCGGCTCGCCTGGCATCTCGGCGACCGTCACGTGCCGGTGCAGGTGCTGCCGAACCGTATCCGTGCACGCCGCGACGACGCGATCACTGCGCTGCTCGGCTCCCTCGGCGCCAAGGTGACGACGATCGAGGCGCCGTTCGAGCCCGAAGGCGGCGCGTATGAGTCAGCGCACGCGCACGATCCTGGGCATCATCATGGCCATCATCACGGGCATGACCACGATCATTCGCATGATCACGGGCACGACCATGATCATTCGCACGATCATGGACATGGCCACAAGCACTGACGGCCATGACGACTGAGAGGCCAACATTGCGTCAAGCTGCCGGCTTGCTTCCGAACGGATAGCCCGGCATCAGCTTGTATGGATGGTCCCAGCCGGGAAGGGCCTGCATGCGCGTGAGCCAGGCGCCGATCGCCGGATGGTCCTTGGCGATGTCGAAGCCATATTCTTCCGCCGGATAGTAAAGATATGCCGTCATCGAGATGTCGGCGATGGTCGGCCTGTCGCCGAGCAGGTAGGAGGACTTCTCGAGCCGTTTGTTGACGATGGCGAGATTGCCGTCGATGCGCGCCTTCAGGAAGGCCATCACCGCCGGATCGCCCGGCTTCGGCGCGAAATTCTTCAAGAAACGATAGGGGCCGAGGAAGCCGTTGACCTTCTGATTGTCGAAGATGATCCAGCGCAACGCTTCGAGGCGTTCGTCCTCACCCTGCGGCTTGTACTGGCCGGTGAGGTCGGAGAGATAAGTGAGGATTACGCCGGACTGCGACAGCTTCTTGTTTTTCGTGTTGTCGATGAGCACGGGTGCTTCGCCCATTTCATTGACGTCGCCGCGAAACTCCGGCGTTCGCTGCACGCCTGCGCCGAAGAAGTCGATCCAGACCGGCTCCCAATCGGCGCCAATCAGATTGAGCATCAATGCGACGCGATAGGCATTGCCGGATTGCGCAAAGCATACGAGCTGATAATCGGGCATTGCTTGTTTCCTCACCTGTACATGCGCAGTCTATGCGGGCAGGGGCGTGTTTGAAAACGGCTAGGATAACGGCTGAGAGGCTGGCGCAAGCGACGTGAAAAAGCGCGTCAGCGGGTCAGCGTCACCGCCATGCCGCTGGCCGTCTGGCCTTCGAAGCCGTTGGCCGCCGGCGCAAGCTGCGCCAGCGGGCTGCCCTTGTCATCGTTGATGGTGAGGCCGGTGTCGGTCTTCACCCAGGCGCGGCTGGTGAAGAACCGGCCCGGACAGCCGCCTTCCGGCGCGATGGTGCCTTGCTTGGCGTCAGGCGCGCCGCCGAAGTGCATGCCGCAAGACGGCGCATTGGGCGCTGAAAGCATCCAACGCCCCCTCATGCCGGCGGGCTGCGGCTCCTGCGCCGCTGCTGCCGCCGGGGCTGAGTCGGTCAGCGAGATGCCGCTGCCGGCGCAACCGGCGAGCAGACATGCGATGAGGACTGCCCCTGCGGCTTTCGCTGCGGTCATCCGCCGTGGCGCCTTACTTCATGGTCGGGATTACGAACTCCGCACCTTCCTTGGTGCCGGTCGGCCAGCGCGACGTGATGGTCTTGGTCTTGGTGTAGAAGCGGATCGAGTCCGGTCCGTGCTGGTTGAGATCGCCGAAGCCGGAGCGCTTCCAGCCGCCGAACGTGTAGTAGGATAGCGGCACCGGAATGGCGAAATTCACGCCCACCATGCCGACCTGTACGCGATCGACGAAGTTGCGGGCGGTGTCGCCGTCGCGGGTGAAGATGGCGACGCCGTTGCCGTACTCGTGCTCGGACGGCAGGCGCACGGCCTCTTCGTAGTCCTTGGCGCGGACGACCGAGAGCACCGGCCCGAAGATCTCTTCCTTGTAGATCTTCATCTCGGGCTTCACCTCATCGAACAGGCAGCCGCCCATGAAGTAGCCCTTCTCGTAGCCCTGCATCTTGAAGCCGCGGCCGTCGACCAGGAGCTTGGCGCCTTCCTTGACGCCGATATCGACGTATTCCTTCACCCGGTTGAGCGCCGCCTGCGTGACCAGTGGGCCGTAGTCGGCCTGCGC
>DATARB010000186.1:0-2398 GCA_036264375.1 Pseudolabrys sp. | reverse complement strand
GGACAGCAGGTCAAACTGCATACCTCTCAAGTTGGGGTGGGTCATAACTGGTCGCGTATTTCCTGCTCGCGCAGTTGGGCCATAAGTTGTGGGACGACCGCATGACGCGGGGCATGCAAGCCGGTAGTCAGACGACGTTGCGTAGTGACGCGACCGTCGCAGGTATCGGCGTTCATTCCGGCTCTCCCGTTGCCCTGACGCTGCATCCCGCTGAAGCCGATACCGGTATCGTTTTCCTGCGGCCCGGGCTGAATGGCCAGCGCGACCGCGAATTGGTTGCCGATTATCGTTCGGTGACGGCGACCGAATTCGCAACCGTGCTCGGCGACCAGACCGGTCCGGCGGTCTCGACCACCGAACATGTGCTTGCCGCGCTGCACGGACTCGGCGTTGACAATGTCGTCGTCGAGGTCGACGGCCCCGAAGTTCCGATCATGGACGGCAGCGCCGAGCCGTTCGTCGCCGCCATCGATCAGGCCGGCATTGCAACGCTTGCCGCGCCGCGGCGCTATATCAAAGTGCTCAAACCCGTGCAGGTCGGCAAGAACGGCTGTTCCGGCGAGCTGCGGCCTTATGCGCGGGGCTTGCGCATCGAAACCGAAATCGAATTCGATTCCCCGCTGATCGGCCGCCAAGCCTTCGCCATCGATGTCGAGCCAGACGCGTTCCGGCGCGAGCTTTCGCGGGCGCGGACGTTCGGCTTCATGCGCGACGTCGCGAAATTGTGGAGCGCGGGTTATGCGCTCGGCGCATCGTTGGAGAATACCGTCGTTGTCGCCGAAAACCGGGTCCTCAACGCCGAGGGCGTGCGGTTCCCCGACGAATTCGTGCGTCACAAGGCGGTCGACGCCATCGGCGACTTGGCGCTGGCCGGCGCTCCGCTGATTGGCGCCTATCGTTCGGTGCGCGGCGGCCACAAGCTCAATCACGCCGTCCTTTCGGCCCTGATGGCGGACCAGAGCGCGTGGACTTACGTCGAAATGCCGGAGACGGCCCGTCGCGCCCGCGGCCATGCCGATCTCTCGACCGGCGTCGTCGCCCCCGCATACGGGCCGGACGTCTCTTGAATTACTTAACTTTTTCGCCTTAATCCCGGCCGATTGCCGGCCATAATTGCTGTATTATCGTCGGGGCCTCAGGGGATGCTCCCCTTGGACGCGCGTGCGGCGCGGAATAAAGTGGGGCTACTGGCGGGACGGGATTCTGACCATCTCATGATGTTGCGGTTACGAGGATCGGACGAGTCCGGTCACAGGCTGCGTGTGCTGGCGGGTTGGCTGGCGCTGGCGCTTGTCGTGCCGCTCACTGCGCCGCTTTTGGGCTGCAGCTATTTCAACAAGGACGACGATCTCGTCGCCGATACGCCGGCCGACAAGCTCTATAACGAGGGCCTGTTCCTGCTCAACAACAAGCAGGACTACAAGGAAGCGGCAAAAAAATTCGACGAAGTGGACCGCCAGAATCCGTATTCGGATTGGGCGCGCAAGGCGCTGCTGATGTCGGCCTATTCCTACTATCAGTCCAAGGAATATACCGACTGCATCAATTCGGCGCAGCGCTATGTGACGCTGCATCCCGGCAGTCCCGACGCGGCCTATGCCCAATACCTGATCGGCTCGTCCTATTACGATCAGATCCTCGACGTCACCCGCGACCAGGGGCGCGCCGACAAGGCGATCAGTTCGCTCGAAGAGGTGGTGCGCAAATATCCGGATTCCGAATACGCGACGGCGGCGAAGAAGAAAATCGACATGGCGCGCGACCAGCTCGCCGGCAAGGAGATGGAGATCGGCCGCTTCTACATGAACAAGCGCGACTTCATCGGCGCCATCAACCGCTTCAAGGTCGTGGTGACGCAATACCAGACCACGCGCCACGTCGAGGAAGCGCTGGAGCGGCTGACCGAAGCCTATATTGCGCTCGGCATCATCGACGAGGCGCAAACCGCCGCAGCCGTGCTCGGCCATAATTTCCAGGACAGCGAATGGTACAAGGACGCCTATAAGCTGCTGAAGAACGCCGGCGGCGAGCCGAATGAGAATAAGGAGTCCTGGATGAGCAAGGCCTTCGAGAAGGTGGGGCTGGGATAGCGGACGACGGACGACAGAGGACAGAACGCAGAATCACGACTAGAGTCCGTCATCCGCCCTCTGTTGTCCGTCGTCCGATACCATGCTTGCTCGCCTCTCCATCCGCGACATCGTCCTGATCGATCGCCTGGACATCGATTTCGGCTCCGGCCTTGCCACGCTGACCGGCGAGACCGGCGCCGGCAAATCGATCCTGCTCGATGCCTTCGCGCTGGCGCTTGGCGCCCGCGGCGACACCGCGATGGTGCGCGAGGGCGCCGAGCAGGGCCAAGTGATTGCCGCATTCGATCTCGGCAAAGACCATCCGG
>DATARB010000150.1:0-10810 GCA_036264375.1 Pseudolabrys sp. | reverse complement strand
GGTCTTGGTGGCGAGGCGGACCTTGTGCTCGTTCACATGGGTCTCGTCCTCGGCGTAGTAGGCCTCGTCGCGCACCGAGTACCAGCCGGCGTATTTGTCGAGGTAGATATCGCCCGCCGCCTCCATCTTCTCCCAGATGGCAATGGAGGCGCGGTGATGGCGTTCCTCCGTCGTATGGATGAAGTCGTCGTTCGAACAGTTGAGCCGCTCCACCATGGCCTCGAAGCGCGGCACATTGCGGTCGCGCAGCTGGCGGGCGGTGAGACCCTCCTTCGCCGCGGTCTGCTGCATCTTCTGCCCATGCTCGTCGGTGCCGGTGAGGAAATAGACGTCGTAGCCGTCGAGCCGCATGAAGCGGGCAATGGCATCGGTCGCGACCACCTCATAGGCGTGGCCGATATGCGGCGGCCCGTTCGGGTAGGAGATCGCAGTGGTGATGTAGAAGGCGGTCTTGTCGGGCATAGTCCGTTTTGTCTTCCCCGGGCCGGCGCGGGCGATGCGCCCTTCCCCGGTGATCCAGCTGCGGCCGGCATGCCCGGCCTCTGCCGGACCACAGGCCCCAGAATCCAAGCATTCTTAATGACATAGATGGCCGGGGAAAGCCCGGCCACGACGAGTCAGAGGGTTAGGTAGCAATGGCGGGGGTGTGGGGCAAGCGAGGGGCGCCGTTCTTGCGTCTTTCGCCGTGGCCGCCCTGCGGTTGCTGCCATCCGGCTCGAACACTAGGATAGCGGCATGAAAGCATCAGTCTTATCGCGTTCGGTCGATGTCATGGGCGGCGCGCCGGTGTTCGCCGGCACGCGGGTGCCGGTGCAGACGTTGCTCGACTACCTCGAGGCCGGCGAAACGATCGATGACTTCCTGACGGGATTTCCGGCGGTCAAACGCGAGCAGGTCATTGCCTTCCTCGAGGAAGCGAAGGATCGCCTCGTCGAATCCGTTTCGTGAGAGTTTTTCTCGACGAGTGCATAGACTGGCGCCTGTCGCGTGAGATTGTCGGGCATGAGGTCAGCACCGCGCGGCAGATGGGTTGGACGACGATCAAGAATGGCGAGTTGCTGCGTCTCGCCGCCGAACAGTTCGACGTGTTCGTGACGGTTGATCGAAACCTCGCCTTTCAGCAGCGTATCGTGGACTTGCCGATAGACGTGATTGTGCTGCGGGCAAAAAGCAATCGCCTGACCGATCTTAAACCGCTTGTTCCCGGCCTGCTGGCCGCTTTTGGCAAAGTTAAGCGGGGCCGTGTCGTGTTCGTCGGCCACTAAGCCGCATTTTCTCCCATCGGGGTTGCAGTCTGGGTCGCGGGCAGCCGCACCTCACTGTTCCGGAGATCGAACAAATCGCCTCGCGCTTCCAGTCGGCCATCGTCGGCAAGCGCGCGAATCCTCGCCGCCAATTCCAGATCGCCGCTCTGGATCAATCTTGCGTCCCAAAAATCGCGAAGTCCCTTTCCGACGATCAATGCCGCCTTTTTCCAGTTGGGACCTGCGTGCGAGAGCAGGACCTGATCGAAGTCGGTGATCGGTGCGGATGCGAGTCCATTGCCGGTCAGAATCCGGAACGGTGCATTCTCTTCGCGGAGTCCCGCCCATTCCTGGCGATATCGGTCGCGTTTCGTCGTTGAGAGCGCTTGCGCCTGATCAAACAGCCGGTTTTCCCGGATTTGATAGGGCGGCAGCACGCCGAGGCTGATCGCGGGATGCAGCGGCGTCGCTCCATTTGCGGCCGTGCCCTTAACCACGGTGTCCGTAAGGTCGATCAGTTCGCACGGCGCGTCGCCGAGCCGCCAGAGGAATTCAAGGAATCCGCTGTACTCACTTGCGGACCGCAGCGATACCCATACGACCTTTTTTCCTCTCGGAGAGAGGGCCTCCTGCCAAAATTCGTCGGACTCCGCCGTCACCGCCTCCCAACCCGTATAACCCAGGATGTCTTCGACCCATGTGCTACGCAGACCCCCATCGGGCGGATTAATCGGGCCGAAGCTGAGAGAGTCCATCAAGGCGATAACACGATCGGGTCGGTGTTCGTCCTTAAGCGCGTCGCGCAGACCCGCCGCACCCGATGGATTGAAGACGATGTGGAGCATCGACATTGGGACCGCTACCTACGCCGCCTCGTCCGCGCGGGTTGGGCGGATCAAAACCTCGGCGGAAATGCCAAGTTGATCATGCAGCCGCTCGTCCTTCGCGGCTAGGCCTTTCGGCCGCATACCCAAGCATGACGACTTTGCCACCCGGCGCGCCGCGCGGATGCGTCGAGGTAAATCACCGGTCCTCGCGAGACTCATCAAGGTCGCGCATCATTTCGTCGAAGGTCATCACAGGATGGCGTGGCGGCAATGGCGCGTCTTTCGGAACGGTTGCCGGCGTTAGCCAGCCTTCGCGCACGCCTCTTTCACGAACGGATTCAGCATCGGGATTGCGGTCGGCCTGGGGCGGCCCAAGTTCGGCGACGACACGGTCGTGGTCAGTCACAAGCACGGTTTCGCCCTGAGCAGCGAAGCGGACATATTCGCTGAGCTTGTCTTTGAGCACTTTGAGGGCGACCGAGCGCATCGGCAAAAGATAGTTACTACAAGTTGCTTAGTAAATTGCGCGCGGCGACGGGCCTTCGCGCCATCTACACCCCCGCCTGCCCGCTAGGCTCGGCCGCCTGCGCGTCCTGTGCCCCTCCCCCGCCACGCCCCAAAGGCCGCAGCGGAAACCGGCAGCGGAACACGAGCCCCTCGGGCCGGAAGTCGAACTCCGCGCTTCCCTTCAGTTCGTGGTGGATGCTGTCGGTGATGAAGCGCGTACCGAAGCTCTTGCGCTCCGGTTCCGTGACCGGTGGACCGCCCTGCTCGGTCCAATCGAACGCGAACAAGGGACCGCCGAGCGCGTGCGGCTGCACCGACCATTCGATCGCGATGGTCCCTTCGGTACTGGCCAATGCGCCATATTTGGCGGCATTGGTGGACAGCTCATGCAGCACCATGCCCATGGTCAGCGCCGCGCGCGGGTGCAGCGGCACGGGCGGTCCCTCGGTTCTGATACGCTCCGGCTCGGCCATGGTCGTGCAGACCCGCCGCACCAGTTCGCGGATGTCAGCCTCGATCCACTCACCTTCACTGAGTGCGTCATGCGATTGTGCCAGTGCGACGAGGCGCCCCGAAAAGGCGTCGAAGAACTCGGAGAAGTCGTCGGCTTTCGCCCCGGTCTGCCGCGCGATCGAGAGCACCGTGGCGAGCGTATTCTTCACCCGGTGATTGAGCTCCTTCATCATCTGGCTCTTGGCCATCTCGTCATTCACGAGCGAAGCCGAAGCCTCGGCAAGCGTGTTGCTCACCGCATTGAGCTCGGTGATGCCCGTGTTGAAGGCAGCCACTTTCTCGCGGCGGCTGAGCGCCAGCGCGGCGCCGCGCAGGCGCCAGATCGGCGGGGTGATGTAGCGGCTATAGAGGATCGCGAACACGATCGAGCAGATCATCCCGATTACGCCAGTGGCGGCGACCGCGATGGCGGCCTGACGCAGCGACTCGTTGATCGTGGCGACCGGCACGGCGGTGATCACCGTCCAGCCCGTGAGCGGCGAACGAAAGTATCCATCGACGACGCGCTTGCCGTCGAGCGTCGTGCTGGTGACGACACCGTCGGTGCCGGCGAGTTTCTGGACGAAGCTGTCGCTGGCGCTGCGGCCGACGAAATTGTCGTGGTCGCGCGTGCGCGCGATGACGCGACGATTGGCGTCGATGACGATCACCAGCCAGTCCGGGCGCACGACGCTGCTTTGCTGTACGAGCCGCAGGATCGATTCCGGCGGGATCGCCATGTTGAGGAAATGCGGCGCGCCCGCCAACATGACTGGCAGGTTGAGCATCACATAGCGCTGTCCGGTGGAAATGCCGGTATAGATGTTGGAGACGACCGGCTGCATCGTCGTCAGCGCGGCCTTGTCCGACGCCTGGAGAACCGGGTCCTGCGTCCGCGGCAGCGGCGCGCCCCAGGGCAATGCCGTGTTGATGAGTTGCTGCCCGTCGGCGCGCCGGAAGCCCACCACGCTGCCGGGGAAAATACCGGCGACTTGCCTCGCCTGCTCATAGAAGCTTGCGAGGTCGCTTTGCGCCAGCGCCGGCGAGAAGGCGAGCGTCTTGAGCGTGCTGACGCCGCCGGTGACCTGGCGGTCGATGGCGTTGGAAAGATCCTTGGCGGTGGTGACGAGGTCCTGCTCGGTGCGCTGCCGCTCCGAATTCACGTACAGGATCGCCAGCACGGCGCCCGCGAGGATAAAGGGCACGGCCGTCAGCGCGCCGAGCATTCCGAGATGGAATCGGAAGTTGAACTTGCGCCGGCGCATCGGGTGCTGAACGGACCTCGCCCCTTAAGAATTTGTCGGGAGGAAATCTAGGACAGCGACGAATGATTCCAAAGCACGAATGTTGCGGAAGGCGAGATGGAACCCGCCCCCTTACCCCACCTTCTCCAGTAGCGGCTTCGCGCGCAGCGCGGCCAGCTCGCTCTCGCGCTCGGCGAGCTTGCGCTCGAGGGAGGCGATATTCTCGAACAGGCGCGCCGTCGACAGGTTCAGGAAATAGAATCCGAAGCGTGGGTTCTGGAAATAGAGCTGCTCGATGCGGCTGTAGGACATTTCGAGGATCGCGGCATCCTGCGTGCACGTGACCGTCTGCGTGCGCTTGCGGCCCGGGGCCAGCATGCCGAGCTCGCCGACGACGGCGCCCGGTCCGAGGTCGACGTTGATTCCGCCGACGTGCAGTTGACCCGACAGGAGAAAATACATGGTCGTCGCTTCATCGTCTTTGCGGAAGAGCGTCTCGCCGGCGGTGACCGAGCGCTTGGTCATGAATGGCTTGAGCCAGTCGAGCGTATGGTCGCCGTTGCTAGCAGCTTTGACCTGCCTGATGAGCCGCAGCATCTCGTACAGGCGATAGCTGTTGAGCGGCAGCAGGATGGTGTGCTGGATAACCGTGGGATACACGCCAGCGAGCAGGCCGAAGGCGATTTGGCCGACGTTGTGTGCGAGGCCGGTGATCCGGAGCGGGATCATCGTCTGCATCGCGAACATGAGAACGCCGAGCCCGGCCGCAGTGTAGCCGATCACTTGCACGTACGTCATTGCAATGAATGCTTCCGAATGTAGCGCCCCGGCGCCCAATAATACAATTTTGTGAATGGCCGATGACGGGCCGCGCGGTTCCTCCGATATCCTGGTGCTGCGCGCTTAAGGCGCGCCACCCTCCCCCGCAAAGCGAGGGAGGGATAAGGCACGCGGTCTGGCGTTAGCCAGCCAGCGCGGGGTAGTCGATGTAGCCCTTCGGGCCCGGCGTGTAGAACGTCGCCGCGTCGAACGGGTTCACCGGCGCACCGGTTTTCCAGCGCTCGACCAGGTCGGGGTTGGCCAGGAACGGCTTACCGACGCCGATGAGGTCGCCCTTGCCGGCGGCAAGATCGCTCTCGGCCCGCGCGGCATCATACCCGCCGGACAGGATCAGCGTCCGCTTGAAGGTCTTGCGGAACGTGGCCTTGATCGAATCCGGCACGGCCGGCGCACCGGCCGCCGAGTGATCGACGAGGTGCACGTAGGCCAGACCGGTCGCGTTGAGCTTCTCGGCCAGATAGGTGTAGTCGCTCTCCATCTCCGGATAGAGCGGCATGTCGTTGAACACGCCATAAGGCGACAGGCGGATGCCGACTTTGTCCTTGCCGATGGCGGCGATGGTCGCCTCGACCACCTCCAGCACGAAGCGGGCGCGGTTCTCGATGGAGCCGCCGTAGCCGTCGGTGCGCTGGTTCGAGGTGGGGCGGATGAACTGCTCGAGCAGATAGCCGTTGGCGCCGTGCAGTTCGAGGCCGTCGAGGCCGGCGGCGACCGCGTTCTTGGCTGCCTGGACGAATTCGCCAAGGGCCGTCTTGAGGTCGGCTTCGGTCATCACCTTGGGCGCGGCGTTCTCCTTCATGCCCTCGGCGTCGGTGTAGATCTGTCCGGCGGCGGCGATGGCCGAAGGCGCCAGCACGCTGGAACCGGCCGGCAGATTGAGCGGATGGCCGATACGGCCGGTGTGCATCAGTTGGACGAAGATCTTGGCACCTTTCGCATGCACCGCGTCGGCGACCTTCTTCCAGCCGGCGGTCTGGTCGGCGGAGAAGATGCCGGGGATGCGCGGATAGCCCAGGCCGTTCGGCGATGGCGATGTGCCCTCGGTGATGATCAGGCCGGCGGAGCCGCGCTGCGCGTAATACTGCGCCATCAGATCGTTCGGCACGTTGCCGGGCGCCCGGTTGCGCGTCATCGGCGACATCACGAAACGGTTTTGCAGCGTCAGCGATCCAAGCTTTGCAGACGAATAAAGCAGCGACATAAGGCTCACTCCCCCCAAGGGATTTTTGGTCCGCCCCGGGCGAGGCGAATCCTGCGATGAGCCATCAATTTGGGGGATATGCCGCAAAGCACAACGGGCTAAGTTCTTATACCAAAGCCGGTATCACCGCTGTTCCCGGGCGGCGGCCGGCCACGCTTTGGAAACTTAAAGCGGTGGTCAGCCCGTACCGCATCGCAATAATTTTTAGAATTCCGTCATGCGAATCGCTTAGCCTCTTCTCATGGCGGTTCGTCAGTCACGGATCGATAGACGCCCTTGGTCTTCGGGATCAGCACAAGCCCGGATGCGCCCCCGTCTGACGCCGCCGCCACACCTCCCACGATCACTGCTTTTGTGTCCGCGCCCGCGCGCGGACCGTTGGCGTATGCACTTATCCTGCAGTCCACCAGAAGGAGTCGGCCCTTGGGTAAGAACCTTGCGAAGAAGAAGCGCCGCCACGAGCGCATGCTCGGATCCGCCGAGATCATAGAATTCCAGAATTCGAAATTCGAAGCCGAGCGCGCGCTGCCTCCGATCAAAGCGCTCAATCCAACGCAAGCCGACTATCTCGACGCTCTTCGCAAAGCTCCCCAGGTGATCGTCCTCGGGCCCGCGGGCACCGGCAAGACCTGGATCGCGGCCACGCACGCGGCCGACCTCTACCGCAACCGAAACATCAGCAAGATCATCCTGACGCGGCCCAACGTGCCGTGCGGGCGCTCGCTCGGATTCTTCCCAGGTTCGCTGGAGGACAAGTTCGCGCCTTGGGCAGCACCGGTCGCCGAGGCAATCAAGGAGCGCATCGGCAAAGCCGCCTACGACATCGCGCTGAAGAACGGCGCCATCGAATTGGTGCCCTTCGAGGTGATGCGCGGGCGCTCATGGAAGAATGCTTTCGTCCTGCTCGACGAGGCACAGAACTGCACGCCGGCTGAGATCAAGACCTTCCTCACCCGCATCGGCGACGACTGCACGGTCGTCATCAACGGCGACGTCAGCCAATGCGATCTCACCGCCGAAAGCGGCTTGCGCACCGTGATCGATATAATTTCGGCGCAGCGTCTTCCTGTCCCGGTCGTGGAGTTCACGCGCGCCGACATCGTGCGCTCCGGCATTTGCGCCATGTGGGTAAACGCTTTCGAGGCGGCGAAGCTGTAACGCGGAGCCGCGTGATGCGCGGCGGAAGCGGCTAAACTGAAAATTCTGCGTCGCGCCCCAAGGCGTCTTGTGGGCGCGACGTTATCCTTGCTGCCGCAGCCAAGGCCATGCGCGCCGTGCCCGGCCGACACCGGACTACATTCATATCCATCGACATGCGCCGAGGCTCGCGCGGTCTATGACGGCGCGACAATATGCGCGCCTGCGATCCGTCGTCGTCTCATCCGGACGTCACGCTTTTCGGCGATATCTCGGAAGGAGGATGCCCCCTCCGCGTCATTGCATACCGGGCGCGGGGTGCGACATTTGCGCGACAGGTGTTGCCTATTTTCTAACGGAACGAGCGTCCAGTCAGAGCGTTGTCGGGTGCGGAAACGCAAGGCCCACTGAGCAAGTAGAGCGAAATGACCGCCCAACAATATCTCCTGAGCCAAGCCGAACACTGCCGCCGTAGCGCCGACGACAACGCCGACCCCTTCGTCGCCGATGAACTACGCCGTCTGGCCGAGGAATTCGAGCAGAAGGCACGGCGGGAAACCGCCGAACGGCTGCAACTGGTCCGGTTCGCATAGTCGAAACGGCCCTCGGCGCGGGGCTGTGACACGACTGCGGTGTATGACTGCAGTGCATAGCCCCCGCCATCATGTCACCATTTTGGTATTGCTCCCCACGGCAATTCTGGCGCACACACAGGCCCGGAACACATCGGGCCTATTGTGATGACGCTTTTGCAACGTTGGTTTGTGAGCCTGGCCGGTACCGCCGTGGCGTCGGCGGCCTCGATCGCGTGGCTCGACCGGCCGATCGCGCTGATTTCCCGCGAGCACCTCGCGCACCGGGAAACCTTCGCCAGCCTCACGCACATTCCCGACCCGCTGATCCCGGTGGCGGTGATCGTCTTCATCGCCATGGGCCTGTGGGCCTTTGCCGCATGGCCGCTGGTCCGTTGGCAGACCGCCGCCCTTCTTTGCAGCATCAGCGTGATTGTCGCGGAAACGACCAAGAGCGAACTCAAATACGTGTTCGGACGCACCTGGCCGGACACCTGGGTGGGTAACAACCCGTCCTTCCTGCGCAACGGCGCCTACGGTTTCAATTTCTTCCATGGCGGCGCGGGCTACGCCTCGTTCCCGTCGGGTCATACGGCGGTGACCTGCGCCATTGCTTCGGTGCTGTGGATCTATTACCCGCGGCTGCGGCCGCTCTGGGCGCTCGGCGTCCTGCTGGTGGTGGTTGGACTGCTCGGCGCCAATTATCACTTCCTCGGCGACACCATTGCCGGCGGGTTCGTCGGCGCCTCCACGGGCTGGATGACGGTGACGCTGTGGAACGCGCGCTCCGGCAAACCGACGCCGCCACAGGCTTAAAGCCGCGCAGAGCCCTTCCCTTTCGCTATACTCGCGCCGAATCCGGCCGCGAGGAGCCGCCATGTATAGCGCCACCATCGGCGCCCGCCGCTACGTCTTTGACGATCTCAAGACGCTGCTGGCCAAGGCCACGCCGCTGCGCAGCGGCGATGCGGTCGCGGGCCTCGCGGCGGAGAATGGTGAGGAACGCGTCGCCGCCCAGTTCGCGCTCGCCGATCTGCCGCTGACCACGTTCCTCAACGAACAGGTGGTTCCCTACGAGAGCGACGAGGTGACGCGGCTCATCGTCGATGGCCACGACCACGCCGCCTTCGCGCCCGTCGCGCATCTCACGGTCGGCGGCTTGCGCGACTGGCTCTTGTCGGACGAGGCGACCACGCCGGCGCTCGCCGCTCTGGCGCCCGGCATCACGCCGGAGATGGCGGCGGCGGTGAGCAAGATCAGCCGCCTGCAAGACCTCATGGTGATGGCGGCGAAATGCAGCGTCGTCACCCGTTTCCGCAACACCATCGGCCTGCCCGGCCGCTTGTCGGTGCGGCTGCAGCCGAACCATCCGACCGATGACGCGCGCGGCATCGCCGCCAGCATCCTCGACGGGCTGCTGCTCGGCTCGGGCGACGCCGTCATCGGCATCAACCCGGCGACCGACAGCCCGGAGCGCGCGCACGCGCTGCTCTCGATGCTCGAAGAGATCAGGGTCAAGCTCGACATCCCGACGCAATCCTGCGTGCTCGCGCATGTCACGACGACACTCGACCTCATCGGCAAGGGCTCGCCGGTCGATCTCGTGTTCCAGTCGATTGCCGGCACGCAGGCCGCAAACAGGAGTTTCGGCATCGATCTCGCATTGCTCGCCGAAGCGCGCGCGGCGGCGCTTGCGCTCAAGCGCGGCACGATCGGCGAGAACGTGATGTATTTCGAGACCGGTCAAGGCTCGGCGCTCTCCGCCAACGCCCATCACGGCGTCGATCAGCAGACGCTGGAGGCGCGTGCCTATGCGGTGGCGCGCGCGTTCGGGCCTCTCCTCGTGAACACCGTCGTCGGTTTCATCGGTCCGGAATATCTGTTCGACGGCAAGCAGATCACGCGCGCCGGCCTGGAGGATCATTTCTGCGGCAAGATCATGGGCGTGCCGATGGGTGTCGACGTCTGCTACACAAATCACGCCGAGGCCGATCAGGACGATGCCGATGCGCTGCTGACCTTACTGGTCGCGGCGGGCGTGAATTTCGTCATGGGCGTACCGGGCGCCGACGATGTCATGCTCGGCTATCAAAGCACCTCGTTCCACGACGCGCTGGCCATGCGCGATCTCCTGGGCCGCCGGCCGGCGCCGGAATTCGAGGCCTGGCTCGCGCGGCAGGGGCTGATGGACGCGGAGAATAGGATCCGGCCGCGCACCCTGCCCGCCCCGTTTCAAACGCTGATGCCGGCGTGACCGCGATGGACGAAAAGCGGTCTGCGGTTTCGAAGGACAACACCAGCGGCGGCGATCTCTGGGCCGATCTGCGCCGGTTGACGGCGGCACGCATCGGCCTCAAGCGCGCCGGAGCGTCGCTGGCGACGCGGCCCTTGTTGGAGTTCCGGCTTGCCCATGCGCAGGCGCGCGACGCTGTGCATGAGACGCTCGATGTGGCGCGACTTGTTTCGGAATTGTCCGGCTTCGGCCTGCCGCTGATCGAGGCGGCGAGCGCCGCCACCGACCGGCAAGGCTATCTGATGCGGCCTGATCTCGGCCGCCGTCTGGCGCCGGAGGCCGAGGCGATCCTCGCGCCGCACGCGGCCGCCAGCGACGTCGTCTTTGTCGTGACCGACGGTCTGTCTGCGCGGGCCGTCGAGATGTTTGCGTCACCGGTCCTGGCAGCCATGCTGCCGATGCTGCGGAAGGACGAATGGACCGTCGCGCCGCTGGTTATCGCCCGCCGGGGCC
>DATARB010000108.1:0-26937 GCA_036264375.1 Pseudolabrys sp. | reverse complement strand
ACGCCTTTGACCACGTTGCTGAACTATGGAGTTATAGACAGCGACGGAAGCGTGAATGTGCGGATTATCTACGATCACCGGACGCTGAACGGAGCGACCGTGGCGCGGGTGCTTGCGCGTCTGGAAGACATCCTCAATTCCGTCGTTGCGGACGAGCTAAGGTCGATGGAGCAAAATGCCCCGCAAGCCGATGCAGGATCGTGTTTGGAAGAGACGCGCAGTTTTTGACACGAACGATCGTTTTTTCACGACCTGATTGCTGGCCATGACAGCGATTTGTCAGTCTTCAGGAGTGAGCCGCCGTATCTTGCTGTCGGCATTGGCAGCGCTTCCAACGCTCTTTGCAGCCGCATAGCCATGAGGCAGGCACAGGTGAATGTTGCCGGCGCTGAGCCGGCCGCGCCTGGATCGCAGGAAGCGGGTTCGTCTTGATCAAGGCCATACTTTCGCATTGCCTTGATCCCGCCGCTTGATACCAGGGCGGCAGGCGCAAGGCCCGAGACGGCTATTCTTTCAGGTATTTCTGGAGCTTAGAGAAGCCGTGGCGCGCCCGAAGAGATTCGAACTCCTGACCCCCAGATTCGTAGTCTGGTGCTCTATCCAGCTGAGCTACGGGCGCTGAGGCCGTTGGGCGGTGACGCCGGCGGGCCGGGGCATCAGTTATCGTCTTGATCCGGCATTGGCAAGTCGCGCGGCGCTTTCTGGGCAGAATCCTTGGGTGGCCAACGGCATGCGGGTTCGCCGGGCGATATTTCCGATCAAATTGGGCGCCCAGCCGGCCACCCGGATGAGGACGGCTCGTCCCGATCGGGTGCCGGCAAGGGCCGACATTATCCCTGCCAGGCGCACGGCCGTCCCCGTCACCCGCCGGGCGGCGGCCTCATAGGCCCCCGGCGGCCGCCCCGCGAGGATATGCCCGACAGCGAGCGCCGCAGTGGTCAGGGCGATGGCAAGCCCGTCCCCCGTAAACGGCGGGATATGGGCAAGACGATCGCCGACCCGGTACGCCGCCGCCCCCTCCGTCCGATGCACATAGCCGCCAGCCGGACAGACCACGGCCAGCGGCTTGTCCCAAAGCTGAACAGCACCGTCGAGCCGTCCGGCCAAAGGGGGCATCGCCGCGGTGAGATGGTCGCGAAGCGCCTCCCAGCCACCGCCGAGCCGCGCCACCGTCTCGCGCGGCAGCAGGAAGCAGAGATTGGCGATGCCGTCTTCGACCAGTTCGAGGCCGATGTAGCCGCGGTCGATGAAGAAAAGTTCCACCCGGCCTTCGAGCGCGTGCCGGACGTCGCCGGACGGACGCAGGTGCGTCTTCAGGCCCACCATGGCGCCTTCGCGCGCGTCGGCGATCCCGCGCAGGCCCGTCTTGCCGGTCGCCAGCACGAGACGGCGGCAATGCAGCGTCTCGCCATCATCGCATTGCACGGTCCATGCATCGCCAGTCGGCGCCACCGACCGCGCGGCGACGCCGCATCTCACGTCCGCGCCGGATTGCCGCGCGGCATCCAGCAGCGCGGCATCGAGCCGATAGCGCGACAATGACAGCCCGCGAAACGGCAGCACGGTGCTGACACTGCGCGTGGACGAATGGATCGTCACCTGCTCGACCGGAGCGGCGCCGAGCGCGGCGGCATCGACGCCCAACTGCAGCAAATGCGCCCGCGTCTCGATGCTGAGGAATTCACCGCACACTTTGTGATGCGGCGCGCCGGTGCGCTCCAAGAGCACGGCCTCGCGCCCCGCCGCGGCCAGCCCGCTGGCTACCGCCGCACCGGCCGGTCCGCCGCCGACGACCACCGTCTCCACGCGCCTCATTTGAGCCGCTCGATGACGAAGCGGAACAGGAACCAGCGCAGCTTGACCGCCTCGCGCGCGATGCCGGCGGCATCGAGGCGCTCATCCCATTCGGCGCGGGTGAGCGAGCGCGCGACCGAGATGCGCCCGTCATGGATCACCATCGGATGCAGCCGGGTGAGCTTTCCCATCAGCCCGATGAACGCGTAAGGCACGATGTGACGTTGCAGGTCGTAGATCAGCCAGCCCCTGCGCGCCGTCTGCTCCATGAAGCGCAGGAAGGCGGTAATCATCTCGTCGCTCATGTGATGGGTCAGCAGGCTGCTGACCACGACATCGACCGGCTCCAGCGGACGAAACGCGAAAACATCGCCTGCCTGATAGGCGATTTTGTCGGCCGCATCGGTTGCCGCTTGCGCGATGCGGATCGTCTCGCGGCTGAGATCGAGCCCGATGAGCCTGATCGGCAGGCCGCGTCGGTCGAACGCACGGCGGACCGCGCGCAGCAGATCGCCGTAGCCGCAGCCGACATCGAGCACCGTCAACGTCTGGCCCTGCCCGGCATGCGCGGCGGCGCGGAGCAGAAAGGCGATGATCGGGCGATGACCGAACATCGCGCCGTTGAAACGAGCGAGATCGCGCAGCACGCGCGCGAGTTCCTCCGGCTGCAGTTCGGCAACGTCGAGCCATTCGGCCTGATCGCTGCGGTGCGAGAGATCGGGCCGCGCCGGTGCAGTCCTTGCGAATGCGGCCATGACACTCACGCCGCCGTGCGGAACAGCATGGTTTCCGCCACCAGGCCGGGCCCGAACGACATGGCGCAGCCTTTCTTGCCGCGCGCGCCTGTGCGCATCAGCTTCTCCAGCACGAACATCACGGTCGCCGATGACATGTTGCCGTAGCGGCGCAGGATGTCGCGAGAGGCCGCGAGCGCCGTCGGCGCCAGTGTGAAGCCACGCTCGACAGCGTCGAGCACGGTGCGCCCGCCGGGATGCACAGCCCACAAATCGATCGCCGCGGCGTCCGCGCCATCGAGGATTTCCGCAACATGGTCGTGCAAGGCATCCTCGATGGTGGCCGGCACCTGGCCAGAGAGCACCATGTCAAAACCGAAATCGCGCACGTGCCAACGGATGAGATCGCGCGTGCCCGGAACCATCACGGCGCGGAAGCTGTCGAGCGCCGTGCCGACCGGATCGGCTGTGACCAGGCACGCGGCGCAGCCGTCGCCGAACAGGAGAAACGTCAAGACCTGGTCGAGCTCGACGCTCTCCTTCAGATGCAACGAGCAAAGCTCGACGTTGAGAACGAGCACGCGCGCCGCCGCATCCGACCGCACGATATGGCGCGCGAGCTTGAGCGCGTTGATCGCGGCACAGCAGCCCATGAAGCCGACCATCGTGCGCTCGACCGAGGGCGAAAGCCCGCAGCGATCGATCAACTCGAAATCGAGCCCGGGCGCGGAAAAGCCGGTGCAGCAGGTGACGATGAGATGGGTGATGCGGTCGCGTTCCTCACCCAGGTGCAGGCCTTCGACCGCGGCTTGGGCCAGCGCCGGCGCGTGCTGCTCGAAAAGCCGCATGCGCGCCGCCGTGTCCGGAAATTCGCCGCGCGTGTAGAAGCGCTCAACGTCGACCGCCTCGCCTTCCGGCATGTTGCTCGGCGCCAGGCACGAATAGCGGTGCTCGATCTGCGCCTTGTCGGCCATGCGCCGGAACAGCAAGCCGCCGCGCCGGTCGTCGCGAAACAGCGACTGCGCAAAACGCCGGAAGGCGTCGTGCACGTCATAAGGCGGCACGGCGGTGGCGACGCGATTGATATAGGCAGTGGTCAAGGCGCGGACCTCCAGGCCGATCGGGCAGCCCAGGCGCTTCACGCGCCCCGCCGATCACATCGCCCCTCCAGCCACAAACACCTTGCCGGGCACAATCATCGCACACGCCCCTGTCACAGGGGCGTGACCGGGCACCGTCTTAAGTTTTTGAAATTTGTGGGATTTACGGGAATTGACGGCGCTCAGGCGCGGGCACGCGCGCGCCGCGCCTCGAGATCGACGGCCAGATCGGGGATGGTGATGCTGAAGGTCGCGCCGATGGTGCCCGGCACCAGGTGGATTTCGCCGCCGTGCGCGCGCACGAGTTCGGCCGAGATGGCCAGCCCAAGACCGCTGCCGCCGGGGCGGGTCGAGCCCTGGAAGGCCTGGAACATGTGCGCCCGCGCCCTCTCCGGCACGCCGGGGCCGGTGTCCGAGACCTCGATCACCACGACGGTGCCTTCGCGCCGACCAGTGATGCGAATCTGATCGCGCGCGGGATCGCGCGCGCCGCGCGCTTCCAGCGCCTGCATGGCATTGCGCGTCAGATTGACGAGCACGCGGAACAACTGATCATGATCCGCTTCGACGGTGAGCCCGCGCTCGACCGCCACGATCCATCGGATCGGCACGTCGAGACCGAGGCCAAGCGCCTCGTAAACTTCATCGATCAGCGGCTCGACAGGAATCGTCTTGCGCTCCGGCGGCGGCTCATGCGCGGCGCCGTATGAAAGGGTGGTTTGGGCAAACGCGATGGCCCGCTCGAGCGCGCGCATCAGCTTGGGCGCGAAGCGCTGCACCTTCGGATCGGGCACGTTGGCAAGCTGATCGGAGAACAATTGGGCCGAGGCGAGCAGGTTGCGCAGATCATGATTGATCTTCGACACCGCCAGGCCGAGCGCGGCGAGACGGCTCTGCTGGTGCAGCATCGAGGCGAGTTCGCGCTGCATCGCCGCGAGCTCCTCCTCCGCCGTGCCGATTTCGTCGCTGCGTCCGGATTTGCTGATGATGAGCGCCGGATTCTCCGGATCGGCACGGAAGGCGACCATGGCCTGCGTGACGCGCCCCATCGGGCGCACCAGAAGATAATGCAGCGCGAGGTAAACGAGCATCGCGGTGATGCCGGAGATCGCCAGCGACAGCAGCAGGATGTTGACCGAGAACGTCACCATCGCGCGGCGCAACGGCGCCTCATCGAGGATGATCTCGAGGAAATCGCCGCCCATCGGCGCCGGACCGACGACACGCATGATATCGGTGGGCTTGGACGTCACCAGCGTGTCGTAGGCGAAACCGATGGCTCGATACCACGTGACCGTGCGCATATCGATATCCTGGTCGATATGCGAGGGAACGTCGGACGCTGCGAGCAGACGGCGCTGATTGCCCATCTTCATGGCGACAGCGCGCGCGCCTACGCTGTTGAGAATCTGCTTCGCCAGACTTTCCGGCACCATGCCGCTCGGTGCCGCCTCGAGCACGAGCGCGGCGGTATGCGCGGCCGCCAGGCGATCGGTAAGCCAGTTCAAACGGAAGTTCGCCACCGACGGCACATAGATGAGCACTTCGGCGAGCATCACGAAAATGATCGTCAGGACCAGGAGCTTGCTGGACAAGCCGATACGCGGCGCCCACGCGCGGCGCGCGGGCTCCTGATCATGCATATCGATCTTTGTTTCGATTCCGGGGTCCAAGTCAGTACTCAGCCAAAGTTTCGTAGCCAATTTATGATGCACCGCACAAAAGGGCGCGTCAAACTTGGCGAAAAATAGTCAAAAGCCGCCCGTTTTCCGATTTCCGACAGTGTCGGATAAGGCAATACGATGCCGGTCATGGCGCGAATATTAAGCCCCTGGGACATTGCCAAAATCCAGGTGGCGATCATTTCGCCGGCCTGAGCGCCAACGATTGTAACCCCCAGGATTTTGCCGCTATTCCCGGTGACGATCTTGATGTGGCCGTGCGTGGTCCGTTCCGTCTGCGCGCGGTCATTGTCGTGGTAAGGCCAGCGGACGACGCGGAATTTGATGCGGCGGTTACGCGCCTGCGCTTCTGTGAGGCCGGCCTGCGCGAGTTCGGGCTCCGTGTAGGTCACGCGCGGTATCGAATCGATGTTCACACGAACCGGCAGACGGAACAATGCATTCCGGATAACGAGCCCCGCGTGATAGTTGGCGGCCTGCGTGAGACGCGGCTGGCCGGCGACGACGTCGCCGATCGCGTAGACCCGCCTGTTTCGCGTCTTCAGCCTGCGGTTCACGCGGATTCCGGCGCGGTCGTAACGAATGCGCGCGGCCTCCAGATCGAGACCATCGGTCGTCGGCTTGCGGCCGGCGGCGACAAGCACATGCGCGCCCTCGATGGTCTCTTCTCCGTTCGCGGTCTCGATCGTCACCATCACCCGCCTATTGGCGTGCGCGACCCGCGCGATCTTCACGCCCTCACGGACCGCGACACCCTCGCGCTCGAGCTGAGCCAGCACGATCGCTGAGGCCTCCGGATCGTCATCGGCGAGCGGCCGCGCCGCTTCGAGCACGACCACCTCGCTGCCCAGGCGCCGGAAGGCTTGCGCCATTTCCAAGCCGGTGGCTCCGGCGCCGATGATGATGAGACGATCCGGCCGTTCTCTGAGATCGAAGATCGTGTCGTTGGTGAGATAGGGCCCGGTGTCGAGCCCGGGGATATCCGGCACGGCCGGCGTCGATCCGGTGGCGATCACGAACCGCCGCGCGCGGACTTCCGTGTCGCCGACGACGACCGTGCGGCGATTTTTGAATTTTGCGTGGCCTTTGATAACGCGGACGCCGAGGCCTTCGAAGCGTTCCTCGGAATCGGTTGGGGCAATGGATGCAATCACCCCGTGCACATGGTCGTGAACCCTCGCGAAATCAATGTCGATTCCGGCGGCGCTTATCCCAAACGCACGAGAGTGCCGCATGATGTGGGCGCGCCTGGCCGCCGCCAGCAACGCCTTTGACGGCACACAGCCGGTGTTGAGGCATTCCCCGCCCATGACCCCGCGCTCGATCAACACCGTCGGCACGCCGAAGGCCGCGGCCGCCGCTGCGACCGACAGACCGGCGGCGCCGCCGCCGATGACGCAGATGTCCGGTGTGAGTATCTCCGCCATGCCCCCCTCAATGTGTCCAAAAACGATACGTAGAGCCGTGTCAGACCCGCGCGCGGGCGCGCACGCGTTTGACCGCCACCGGCACCAGCGCCAAGACCCCCAGCGCGGCCAAGGCGCCGACAAGTTGCCAGGTCAGAACATCGCTGGCGTTGAAGGCAAAGCGGCAATCGGTGCGGCCGGCGGCAAGGCACACTCTGTAAGCGTGGCCTTGCGCCACCATCACGCTGTCGAGCCCGCTTCCCGCCAAAGCGTAGACAAATGAGGCCGGGATGACGCCAAGGGCGGTCGCCGCCACGAAGGGACCGAGCCGCACACCGGCCAAGGCCGGCACCAGGTTGACCAGGAAGAACGGAAAGGCCGGCACCAGGCGAAGGAAGAGGAGATAACTGAAGGCGTCGTCGCGGAAACCCTGGGCCAATTGGCAGGCGCGTGGCCCGGCGCGGCGCAGGAGCGGTTCACCGAGCGCGGTACGTGCAAAAAGGAAAATCAGGGACGCCCCCGTGGTTGCCCCCACGACCGCGGCCGAGCCGCCGGCCAGGACGCCGAACAGGAGGCCGCCGATCACGGTCAGGATGGTGGCCCCCGGCACCGACACCGCCACGGTGACGATATAAATGCAGACGTAGGTGAGTATGGCGGCCGCCCGATGCTCGGCGATGAAGCCGTCGATGGTCGCCCGGTGGCTCATCAGAGACTCGAGGGATAAGCCATGGCGGCACAAGAGCCAGTAGGCGATCGCGCCGACGACAACAACCGCCGCGAACGCCATCAGGCGGCGGCTGAATCCGCGCGATTTGCTGAGGGATGGCGGTGCGGTCGGCATGCAGAGCTATATACACGACCAGGCGGGCGGCACAGGCGGGTTTCACCCCGTTGTGACGGTCGCGTGAAGCCGAGAATGCCCAGCGACAAAAGGCCTTAGCGGATGGCCACGCGTCCGCATTGACGGGCCAAGCCCCCTCCCTTATAAGCCGCGCGAATTCTGTGCCGCCCGGACGCGTCCGGGTTTGAGGGCGGATTCGGGGGCGATGACGCCACCCCGCCATAGGCGCGACCAGCGGAGAACTCGATCGTGAAGCGGACCTATCAACCGAGCAAGCTTGTACGCAAGCGCCGTCACGGTTACCGCGCGCGCATGGCCACAAAAGGCGGGCGCAAAGTGGTGGCGGCTCGACGCGCGCGTGGGCGCAAGCGTCTTTCGGCCTAAAGGCAACGCCAACCGGCCCGGGCAATATGCCTCCACATGGAGCGATTGAAGCAGCGGGCGGATTTTTTGGCCGCAGCAACCGGCACCAAGGTGCCGGCGGCTGCGTTTGTGCTGCAAGCACGCAAGCGGGCCGATGAAGGGCCCGCGCGCTGCGGCTTTACCGTCTCGAAAAAGGTCGGCAATGCCGTCGAGCGCAACCGGGTCCGCCGCCGTCTGCGCGAAGTCGTGCGGCTGTCAGGGTCGAACCGTATGCAGTGCGGACACGATTATGTACTGATCGGGCGGCGCGCGGCGTTGCAGCTGCCGTTTGCGCGGATCGCACAGGACTTCGAGGGAGCCTTGCGGCGTGTGCACAAGGCCCGCCTAGCGGCAACACGGGAATCCGATGACCGACAATAAGAACACCATCCTGGCCATAGTCCTGTCGGCCCTGGTGCTGATCGGCTGGCAATATTTCGTCGGCATGCCGCAGGAAAAGGCGCGCCAGGAGCAGCTTCAGCTGCAGCAGCTCAAGCAGACCGCGCAACAGCAGGCGCAGCCCGGCGCCAACGGGCAGACGGCCCCGACCGCAACGCCGCAGGCCGGTCCGGCGCAGATCCCGGGCCAGACCACCCCGACCGCCGAGGGCACCTCGGTGTCGCGCGCCGATGCGCTCGCCGGCTCGCCGCGGGTGCCGATCGAGACGGCCAGCCTGCAGGGGTCGATCGCGCTCAAGGGCGCCCGCATCGACGACGTCGCGCTGGTGAAATTCCGCGAGACGGTCGATCCGAAGTCGCCGCCGATCTTCCTGCTCTCGCCGTCCGGCACCGCCGATCCGTTCTACGCCGAATTCGGCTGGGCGCCGGGTGCCGGCTCCAATATCAAGGTCCCCACCGCCGACACCGTCTGGACCCAGGTCGGCACCGGCGCGCTCAGCGTCGGCCATCCGGTGACGCTCTCCTTCGACAACGGCGAGGGCCTGGAGTTCCGCCGCACCATATCGGTCGACGACAAGTATCTGTTCACCATCAAGGACGACGTGGTGAACAAGAGCACCAGCCCGGTCACCCTCTCGCCTTACGGCCTGATCTCGCGGCACGGCACGCCGCACACGCAGGGATATTACATCCTGCATGAAGGCCTCATCGGCATGCTCGGCGACCAGGGCCTGCAGGAATACACCTACAAGAACATCGACGACAAAAAGGTCGTCAACTTCGACGTCACCAACGGCTGGCTCGGCATCACCGACAAATACTGGGCCGCGACGCTGCTGCCGGACACGACCGCCCGTCTCAAGGCGCGCTTCTCGACCGGCATGCTCGGCACGATCAAGACCTACCAGACCGACTACCTGCTCGACGCGCAGACCATCGCGCCGGGTGCCACCGGCACGGCCGACGGCCGCCTCTTCGCCGGCGCCAAGGAGGTCAACGTCGTCGGCATCAATTTCCCGCTGGTCGGCATCGGCGGCTACAACACACAGCTCGGCCTCAACCACTTCGACCTGCTGATCGACTGGGGATGGTTCTACTTCATCACCAAGCCGATGTTCCTGGCGATGGACTTCTTCTTCCATCTGTTCGGCAATTTCGGCCTCGCGATCCTGATGGTCACGGTGCTGGTGAAGGTCATCTTCTTCCCGCTGGCCAACAAGTCCTACGCCTCGATGGCCAAGATGAAGGCGGTGCAGCCGCAGATGGCGGCGCTGCGCGAGCGCTACGGCGACGACAAAGTAAAGCAGCAGCAAGCGCTGATGGAGCTGTACAAGAAGGAGAAGATCAACCCGCTGGCCGGCTGTCTGCCGATCGCCATCCAGATTCCGGTGTTCTTCTCGCTCTACAAAGTGCTCTTCGTCACCATCGAGATGCGGCACGCGCCGTTCTTCGGCTGGATCCGCGATCTCTCGGCGCCCGATCCGACCAACATCTTCACGCTGTTCGGCCTTATCCCGATCGATCCGACCATCATTCCGGTCGTCGGCCACTTCCTGCATCTCGGCATCTGGCCGCTGATCATGGGCGTGACCATGTGGCTGCAGATGAAGCTCAACCCGGCGCCCCCGGATCCGACTCAGGCCATGATCTTCAACTGGATGCCGGTGATCTTCACCTTCATGCTGGCGAGCTTCCCGGCCGGTCTCGTGATCTACTGGGCGTGGAACAACTCGCTCTCGGTCACACAGCAGAGCATCATCATGCGCAGGCACGGCGCCAAGGTCGAATTGTTCGACAACATAAAAGCGCTGTTCGCGAAGAAGAAGACAGGATAGCGCCCTCTTCTCGTCATTCCGGGACGGCGCCGAGAGGCGCCGGACCCGGAATCCAGAAACGTGCACTATGCTTGCGTCTGGATTCCGGGTTCGCGGGCTGACGGCCGCGCCCCGGAATGACAGAGAAAGAGTGGCGATGGCCAACACCTACGACTACACCCGCAACGAGATCGACACCGGCCGCCGCCTGTTCACCGGCGAATGGGATTTCGTCGCCGCCGCCAGCTCGGCGGCCTCGCTGCCGCCGATGCGCGGCACCGAGATCGCCTTTGCCGGCCGCTCCAATGTCGGCAAGTCGAGCCTGATCAATGCGCTCACCGGCCGCAAGGCGCTGGCGCGCACCTCGCGCACGCCGGGACGCACACAGGAGCTGATCTTCTTCACCGGCCCCGATCAGCTCAATCTCGTCGACATGCCCGGCTACGGCTACGCCGCCGCCGCCAAATCCAAGATCGCGGCCTGGACCGACCTGATCCACGCCTACCTGCTCGGCCGCCGCAACCTCGCCCGCGTCTATGTGCTGATCGACGCGCGGCACGGCCTCAAGGCCACCGATGCGCCGACGCTCGACGTGCTCGGCGACGCCGCCGTCAGTCACCAGATCGTCCTGACCAAGTGCGATGAAGTCAAAGCGTCCGAACTGCCCGGGCGCATCGCCGAGGTCGAGGCGGCGCTGGCCAAACGTCCGGCCGCCTTTCCCGGCGTGCTGCTGACCTCGGCGCACGAGGGCACCGGCATTCCCGACCTGCGCGCGGCAGTCGCGCGACTCCTGGCGGAGCGGGGGTAGAGGGGAGAGGGAGCAGGCCGAGATTGCGGCGCCGCTTCAGTTCGAAACGCTGATGCTCTGGTCACTCACTGCAGCTTGATGTTCGCCGTCTTGATCACGTTGGCCCAGCGCTCGACCTCCTCGTGCAGATACTGAGCGGTCTTATCGACCGAGCCGCCGAAGACCTCTGCGGAAAGATTCTTCAAACGGTCCTGCAAATCGGGCTGACGCAGCGCCTCGTTCACGTCGGCATTGATCTTTTCGACGATCGCCTTCGGCGTTCCCGGCGGCGCCACGATCGCGTACCAGGCGACAGATTCAAAACCCGGCAACGTCTCGGCAACCGTCGGCACATCAGGCAACGAGGGCATGCGTTGCGCGGAGGCCACCGCGAGCAGCTTGAGCTTGCCGGACTGCACCAGCGGCAGCGACACACCAAGATTGTCGAACATCACATCGACGTCGCCGGCGAGCAGACCTTGCAGCGCCGGCGCTGACCCGCGATACGGCACGTTCAAAAGCTTCACCTTCGCCATCATCTGGAAAAGCTCGGACGTGAGATGCGAGGTCGTTCCGTTACCTTGCGTGGCGGCGGTTATCTTGCCCGGATTCTTTTTCAGATAATCGATAAACTCCGGGAGGGTGTTTGCCTTGATCTTGTCCGGATTGACGAACACCCCGCTCGGGACCTGAGCCATCACGGAAATCGGCTCGAACTTGGCAGCGTCATAACCAAGCTTCGGATAGAGACTTTGATTCATGACGAGCGGCGGCGGCGGCGACGACATCAGCGTATATCCGTCCGGAGCCGCGCGATAAGCGATCTCGGCACCGATGTTACCCGCCGCACCAGTATGATTTTCGATGATGACCGGCTGGCCCCATTTGCGCGACAGCCAATCAGCGACAAGGCGCGGGACGACGTCGGCCGATCCACCGGGGGGAAATGGAACGATGATTTTGACCGGGTGATCCGGATAGTTCTCGGCCTGTGCCGGACCGGCGAAGCCATGCAACGCGGCAAGGCCAAGAGCCAGCCCGATTGCATACCGGCCGCCAAGCAGATGCCACGAGCTGAACAAACCGCGCATTGCAACTCCTCCCCATATCGACGCGGATTCGATCCGCGCCTTTGCTATGGCGACAGTGCGACGGGCACGGTACGAACACAACACTGCACCCATGCATCTTCAGACGGTCGAGAAATATCAAACATTCCCGCGGCGTAAAACATTTGGATGTTTGGGCGGCGGGAGAGTAGCTTCGGACCTTGAGCGTCGAAGCATTCGATCGAGGCAGGCGCCCGATCCTGAAGCGTCACACGTTCGGTGTGAAAGCGGATATCAAGTCAAAGGTGTTGATGATGACGGAGTCGCTGTCCCACATAGTCATTGTCGGAGGCGGGATCGGCGGCTTGTTCGCCGCGAACGCGCTGATCGCGCACGGGCTGCGCGTGTCGCTCTTCGAGCAGGCTGCAGCCCTCGGAGAAGTGGGCGCCGGCGTATTCCTCACACCGAACAGCGTGCGCCAGCTCGAGCGCGTGGGATTGGGACCATCGGTGGAGAAGTGTGGTGGCCGGGTTGGCTCCGGCTCGCAGTATTTCCGCCAGGACGGCACGCCCATCGCGCCGGTGCAGGTGACGGATTCGTCGGGATGGAATGCGACATTCGGCATGCACCGCGCCGACCTCGTCGAGATGCTGGCCAAGGCCTTGCCTGCGGACATCGTACATACCGGACACCGCTGCACCGGCTTGGCACAGACCGATGACAAGGCTCGCGTTTCATTTGCCAATGGAGCCGTTGTCGAGGCCGACATCGTCATCGCCGCAGACGGCATCCACTCCGAGCTTCGCCCCTTTGTCTATCCGCCGTCGAACCCGGTCTTCCACGGCTCGGTCGCCTATCGCAGCCTGGTGCCGCACAAGCTCGTTCCCGATTGGCCGAACGACGCCTGGCTGATGTGGCTCGGGAAGGGAAAGCACTTCCTCACGTTTCCTGTACGCGGGGGCGAGCTCATCAACTATGTCGGCTTCGTGCCGGCGGACCAGCAGATGAAGGAATCGTGGTCGGCGCCGGGCGATCCCGATGTGCTGCGTGCGGAGTTCGCCGGCTGGGACCCGCGCATCGCGTCGCTGTTGCAGCACGTCGAAACGACATTCCGCTGGGCGCTGTACGACCGCGAGCCGCTGCCGGGATGGACGAAGGGACGGCTGACGTTGCTCGGGGATGCCGCGCATCCGATGCTTCCCCATCTCGGACAGGGCGCCAACCAGTCGATCGAGGACGGCATGGCGCTGGCGACGATCGTGTCGCGTGCCGACCGGAAGACGGCGCCCGCGGCGCTGCTCGCCTACGAGCATCTTCGCCGCGAGAGGGTGGCCGCGGTGCAACGCGGGGCGCGCGAGAACGGCCTCCGCTATGATTCGGTTCACAGCGACCTGGGCGTCCGCGACGCCGAAATCACGGCCCACGCCAACTTCCGCAAGCGCCTCTACGACCACGACGTGGTGCCGGAAGCACAGGCAGCGGCGGCCGCGCTGGTGTAGCGCAGCCTCTCTTCCGTCATGCCCGGCCTTGTGCCGGGCATCCACGTCTTCCTTCCGTTTCGCAAGCAAGACGTGGATGGCCGGGACGAGCCCGGCCATGACGAGTCAGAGACTCGTGGTCCAGGCGAAATGCCTTATATATTCCCTCCATGGACCAGATCCTCATCGCTCTTGCCGGACTGATGGGCGCTGCCGGCGTCGTGCTGGCGGCGGCCGGCGCGCACGGCAAACCGGGCGTCGGCCTCGACAGTGCCGGCTACCTGCTGCTGATCCACGCCGCCGCGGTGATCGGTGTGACCGCTACGCGCTCCGGCCTGGTGCTGCGCCCGCTCGGCCTCATCGTGTCCTGGGGCTTTGTCATCGGCGCATCGTTGTTCGCCGCCGATGTCGCCAGCCGCGCCTACCTCGGCAGCCGGCTGTTCCCGATGGCCGCGCCCACCGGCGGCGTCATCCTCATCATAAGCTGGCTCGTGCTGGTGGCCGCCGCCCTGGCAGCGCTGCGCGCGAACTGACGCCCCTTCCGCCCGCCCCCGACCATCGCTAAAAGACGCCCACCGCGGCAAACCGGGACCAGACCAGCCCATGAAGACCGATCCGCAAGAGCAGGCGCGCATCCTCTCCGAAGCCCTGCCCCATATGCAGCAATACGACGAGGAGATCGTCGTCGTGAAATATGGCGGTCACGCCATGGGCCACGAGCAGACGGCGCGCGACTTCGCCCAGGACATCGTCCTGCTCGAGCAGACCGCGATTAACCCGGTCGTGGTCCACGGCGGCGGCCCGCAGATCGCCGCCATGCTCACCAAGCTCGGCATCAAGTCGGAATTCGCCGACGGCTTGCGCATCACGGACGCCGCCACGGTCGAGATCGTCGAGATGGTGCTGGCCGGCTCGATCAACAAGCAGATCGTCGGCTACATCAACGCCGCCGGCGGCAAGGCCATCGGGCTGAGCGGCAAAGACGGCAACATGGTGCAGGCCAAGAAGGTCACCCGCACCGTGACCGATCCCGACTCCAACATCGAGCGCGTGATCGATCTCGGCTTCGTCGGCGAGCCGGACAAAGTAGACCTGACGGTGCTCAACCACGTGCTCGGTAAGGAGATGATCCCGGTCCTGGCGCCGGTCGCGTCCTCGGCCAACGGCGGCACGTTCAACGTCAATGCCGATACCTTTGCGGGGGCGATTGCCGGCGCGCTGAAGGCCAAGCGCCTGCTTCTGCTCACCGACGTGCCCGGCGTGCTCGACAAGTCGAAGAAGCTGATTCCACAACTCTCGATCGCCGATGCGCGCAAGCTGATCGCCGACGGCACCATCTCCGGCGGCATGATCCCCAAGGTCGAGACCTGCATCTATGCGCTCGACCAGGGCGTCGAAGGCGTCGTGATCATGGACGGCAAGGTGCCGCACGCGGTGCTGCTCGAGCTTCTCACCGACCACGGCCTCGGCACGCTGATGCATCGGTGAATTAGGCAGTCATTCCGGGGCGCGGGCGAAGCCCGCGCGCCCGGAATCCATAGTCCTCACCGCTGGGGAGTATGGATTCCGGGCTCGGCCCTTCGGGCCGCCCCGGAATGACGGCCTTCATGTACTTTCGCTACCATCGCGGCATGATTCGCCGTATCGACGTGGCACTGGCAGCGGCAAGCCTCGCGATAGGCGCATGGGCCATGACCACGCCCGCGCGCGCCGAACTCACGCTGTGCAACCGCACCAGCTACCGCATGCAGGCGGCGATCGGGCTGGAGAAGCGCGCCAGCGTCTCGACGCGCGGCTGGTTCGCCATCGATCCCGGCCAATGCCGCCAGGTGGTCGACGGCGCGCTCGACGCCGACATGGTCTACGTGAACACGCGCACGCCGCCGGTCTACGGCGCCGCCCCGCTACCGCAAAACGGGAATGCCGCGCTGTGCATTCGCGACGAAGACTTCGACATCGGTGATGCGCGCGACTGTCCGATGAGCCAGCAAGCGCGCTTCGCCGCCGCGCGGCCGTCCGACTCGCCGAAAGGACCGGTGATCAACCTCGCGGAACAATCGGACTATGATGACGAGCAGGCGCGGCTCGCCGGCATTCAAAGACTGCTGGTGATCGCCGGCTACGACGCCAATCCGATCGACGGTGTCGATGGCGCCAAGACGCAAAGCGCGATCGCCAAGTTCGTGCGCGACCGCAAGCTGCCGGCCGACGCCGCCGCGGGCGCGACCTTTTTCGACACGCTGCTGGCGGCGGCGCAGAATCCGCAAGGCAACGGCTTCACCTGGTGCAACGACACGCCTTATACGGTGATGGCCTCGCTCGGCATTGTCGAAATGGGCGCGATCGTCACGCGCGGCTGGTATCGCGTGACGGCCGGGCAATGCGTGCGGCCCGACGTGCGCGGCGATCCGCACCGGCTCTACAGCTATGCGGAGGCGGTCGACGCGCAGGGGCGCATCATCAGGCGCGGCGACGCGGCGCTTTCCTGGGGTGGCCCAATCGCGCTATGCACCCGCGATGGCCGTTTCGAACTCGCCGATCACAAAGATTGCGCGGCGCGCGGCCTCAACTCCGCCGGTTTCGCCGCAATCGATGTCGGCGAGCAGCCCTCGACCACGTTGCGTTTCAAGGAACAGTAGTCCCGTGCCTGACGAGTCCCGCTCCGCGCCGCGCGCTTCCGGCCAAGATTTCGGTCATGTCGAAACCTGGGTGTTCGATCTCGATAACACCCTGTATCCGCATCACCTCAATCTCTGGCACCAGGTGGACGAGCGCATCCGCAGCTTCGTCGCCGACTACCTGAAGATCTCCAAGGACGACGCGTTCCGGCTGCAGAAGGACTATTATAAGCGCTACGGCACCACCATGCGGGGCCTCATGACCGAGCACGGGCTGAACCCGGACGACTATCTCGAATACGTGCACCAGATCGATCATTCACCACTAGTGCCCAATCCGGCGCTCGGCTCCGCGCTGGAGCGCTTGCCGGGCCGTAAACTCATCCTCACCAACGGCACGCGCAAGCACGCCGAGAATGTGATGAAGCGGCTCGAGGTCGATCGGCATTTCGAGGACGTATTCGACATCGCCGCCGCCGATCTCGACCCGAAGCCGCTGCCGCAGGTCTACGAGCGCTTCCTCAAGCGCCACCACGTCGATCCGAAGAAGGCGGCGATGTTCGAGGACCTCGCCCGCAATCTGGAAGTTCCACACCGGCTCGGCATGGTGACGGTGCTCGTCGTGCCGGAGGGGGAGCAAAAAGTTCTGCGCGAAGGATGGGAGCTTGAGGGCCGCGACGCGCCGCACGTGGATTTCGTGACCGAAAATATCGTTGGTTTTCTAGAGAGTTTGATCAGCGACTTACGACTTTAGAACTAGATATAATCCGTCGCGTATTGATTGCATAATCCTATCGCGCCACGTGATTTCAATGTTGACCGGCTGCACCGCTCTCACAAATATTTAGAGCATGAGCGGGGGATGCTTTTATTCGATTGATCATCGCGGTGGCGCACATGCCCGCCGCGGGGAGGTGCATTCATAAGCCGGCCCAGTCATCGATAAAGCGCTTGTCGGCTCCGCAACGTTCAATTTCCCCAGCCAAACAAATCGTGCATCCGCCAGGATGACTTCACCGCACCTGGACGCATGTTGGCGGAGGAAATCCGAACGGAGCGCAGCAGCGCCAAAAGCAAAAGAAAAACAGCCGATACGAACAAGGGAACCAAGGAGAGAACAATGGCCAATAGTGCCGCGCACATAACGCAAGCGACCAATCGCGAACGCTGGACCCAGCTCATCGCCGGCATCATCTGCATGGTGATGATCGCCAACCTGCAATACGGCTGGACGCTATTCGTGCAGCCGATCCAGCAGAAGCACGGCTGGTCGATCACCGGCATCCAGTTCGCCTTCAGCATCTTTGTCGCGCTGGAAACCTGGCTCACGCCGGTCGAAGGCTGGATCGTCGACAAGCTCGGCACGAAAAAGGGGCCGAAGCTGATGGTCGCCTTCGGCGGCATCCTGATCGCCGCCGGCTGGATCGTGAACTCCATCGCCGACTCGCTGACGATGCTCTACTTGGGCGCCGTGCTCGGCGGCATTGGCGGCGGCGCGGTCTATGCCACCTGCGTCGGCCTCGCGGTGAAATGGTTTCCCGATCGCCGCGGCCTCGCGGTCGGTCTGACCGCCGCCGGCTTCGGCGCCGGCGCCGCGCTCACGGTGGTGCCGATCCGCATGATGATCGCCAGTGCCGGCTATGAGAGCACGTTCTTCTGGTTCGGTCTTGGCCAGGGCGTCATTGTGCTGCTGATAGCCTGGCTGCTGCGCGCGCCGGAGCCCGGCGAACTGAACATCGCCCCGACGGCGACGGCCAAGCTCGTGCAGTCCTCGCGTAACTATACGCCGGGCGAGATGCTCAAGTCGCCGATCTTCTGGCTGCTCTACGTGATGTTCGTGCTGGTTTCGGCCAGCGGCCTGATGGCGACGGCGCAGATCGCGCTCATCGCCAAGGACTTCAACGTCGCCAACACGGCGGTGATGTTCGGCGCCTCGGCGCTGTCGGTAGCGCTGATCGTCGACAATGTCTGCAACGGCGCGGCGCGGCCGCTGTTCGGGTGGGTGTCTGACAACATCGGCCGCGAATACACGATGGCGATCGCGTTCGGCTTGGGGGCGGTGTCGTACTGGCTGCTCGGCGCGATGGGCACCGCGCCGTGGGCCTTCGTGGTCTTCGCCGCGCTGATCTTCCTCACCTGGGGCGAGATCTTCAGCCTGTTCCCCTCGACCTGCACCGACAGCTTCGGGCCGAAATTCGCCACGGTGAACCTGGGCCTGCTCTACACCGCCAAGGGGGCGTCAGCCTTCCTGGTGCCGGTCGCCAACATGCTCCAGGCGTCGACCGGAAGCTGGCACATGGTGTTCCTGGTCACTGCGCTGATGAACCTCGCGGTCGTCGGCCTGGCGCTGTTCGTGCTCAAGCCGATGCGCTCCCGCATCGTCACGCGCGAGGATGCCCAGCTTGCCCGCAACGTGAAGACCGCCTGAGCGGCGCGCTTCGCACGGCAACATGATCGACAGGGCCCCTCGCGGGGCCCTGTTTGCTTGTGGGGCGTCGCGCCCGGACGCTCGCGTGCCAGCGGCTTGACATCCCCTGCCCCGCCCCCGACAAACCGAGCCGAACAAGGGCCAGGGTATCCATGTCCAACGAGAAACTCGCCAAAACCATCGACGAGGCCTTCGAGGGCCGCGACAAGATCGGACCGAAGACCAAGGGCGCCGTGCGCAAGGCGGTCGACACCGCGCTCGGCCTGCTCGACAGCGGAAAGGCCCGCGTCGCCGAGCGCCAGTCCGACGGCCAGTGGCACGTCAATCAATGGCTGAAGAAGGCCGTGCTGCTCTCCTTCCGGCTCAACGACATGAGCGTGATCCCGGGTGGCCCCGGCGGGGCCAAGTGGTGGGACAAGGTCGATTCCAAGTTCAAGGGCTGGACCCCGGCGCGCTTCAAGAAAGAAGGCTTCCGCGCCGTGCCCGGCAGCGTGGTGCGCCGATCGGCCTATATCGCGCCCGGCGTGGTGCTGATGCCGTCCTTCGTCAATCTCGGCGCCTATGTCGATTCCGGCACCATGATCGACACCTGGGCGACGGTCGGCTCCTGCGCGCAGATCGGGAAGAACTGCCACATCTCCGGCGGCGTCGGCATCGGCGGCGTGCTCGAGCCGCTGCAGGCCGGCCCGGTGATCATCGAAGACAACTGCTTCGTCGGCGCGCGCTCGGAAGTGGCCGAGGGCGCCATCCTGCGCGAAGGTTCGGTGCTGTCGATGGGCGTGTTCCTCGGCGCGTCGACCAAGATCGTCGATCGCGAGACCGGCAAGGTGACGCAAGGTGAAGTGCCGCCTTATTCGGTGGTCGTGCCCGGCACCCTGCCCGGCAAGGACGGCGCCCCCGGCCTCTATTGCGCCGTGATCGTCAAGCGTGTGGACGAGCGCACGCGCTCCAAGACCAGCATCAATGAGCTGCTGAGGGACTGATTTATTTCTTGTCATGGCCGGGCTTGTCCCGGCCATCTCGATTAGGAGGGTACAGTGCCTCCCTAAGCGGGATGCGCGGATCAAGCCCGCGCATGACAGTAAGAGGTAAGCGCCGATGTCCGCCGATCCCGTCGCCATCACCCGCGATCTCTTGCGCTGCCCGTCGGTGACTCCGGCGGAAGGCGGCGCGCTCGCCTATCTCGAGACGACGCTGAAGGGCGCGGGTTTCACCGTGCATCGCATGACCTTCAGCGAACCGGGCACCGAGGACGTCGAGAACTTCTACGCCCGCATCGGCACGCAGGCGCCGCATCTCGTCTTCGCCGGCCATACCGACGTGGTGCCGCCGGGCGATGAAGCGGCGTGGCACCATCCGCCGTTTTCCGGCGCCATCGACAATGGCGAACTCTACGGCCGCGGCGCCGTCGACATGAAAGGCGGCATCGCCTGCGCGGTCGCCGCCGTGGTAGACCATCTCGCAGCGAACGGCGGCAAGCCCAAGGGCTCGATCTCGTTCCTGATTACCGGCGACGAAGAGAGCATCGCCGTGAACGGCACGCCGAAGCTGTTGCAATGGGCGGCCGAGCGCGGCGAGAAGTTCGATCACTGCATTCTCGGCGAGCCGAGCAACCAGGACGACCTCGGCGACACCATCAAGATCGGCCGCCGCGGCTCGCTCAACGGTCATCTGATCGTGCACGGCAAGCAGGGCCACGTCGCCTATCCGCAGCGCGCCGACAACCCGATCCGCGGCTTGGTGACGCTCATCGATGCGATCCAGTCGGAGCCGCTGGACCAAGGCAACGCCAATTTCCAGCCGTCGCATCTGGAGTTCACCTCGGTCGATGTCGGCAATAAGACCGTCAACCTGATCCCCGGTGAGGCGCGGGCGCGCTTCAACGTCCGCTTCAACGATTGCCATACGCTGGAGTCGCTGAAGGCGCTGCTCGAGCAGCGCGCGGCGAAGGCGGCGGGCAATGCGATCCGCTTCTCGTTCAAATGGGAGCCGTCGAACGCCGGCGTGTTCGTGACCAAGCCGGGCGCGTTCACCGATCTGGTGGCGAACGCCGTCGCCGAAGTGACCGGTCGCAAGCCGGAACTCTCGACCACCGGCGGTACGTCGGATGCTCGCTTCATCACGCATCATTGCCCGGTCGTGGAGTTCGGCCTCGTCGGACAGACCATGCATCAGATCGACGAGCGCGTGCCGGTCGGCGACCTCCGCGCGCTGACGGCGGTGTATCGGACGATTATCGACAGGTATTTTTCTTAAGAGAGTTGTCATGGCCGGGCTTGACCGGCCATCTCGCTTAGGCAGGCACAGTGCCCGTTTCATCGGGATCACCGGGACTCGGCGCTACGCGCCGGCCCGGTGATGACAGCAATATCAATAATCCACCTGCATCAAATACAGCCCATCCGGCGGCGCGACCTGTCCGCACGCCGTGCGGTCGCGCGCGTCCAGGGCGCGTGTGAGATCGTCGGCGCTCCACTTGCCTTCGCCGACATTCACCAATGAGCCGACCATTGAGCGCACCTGATTGTGCAGGAACGAGCGCGCCGAAGCGCGCACGTTGACGGCATCGCCATCGCGCTCGACATCGAACTGGTCGAGCGTCTTCACCGGCGACTTTGCCTGGCACTCGGTGGAGCGGAACGTGGTGAAATCGTGCTTACCGACGAGGCGCTGCGCCGCGGCGTGCATCGCGGCAGCATCGAGCGGCCGCGCCACGCGCCAGGCATGGCCGCGGTCGACCGTGAGATCGGGGCGGCGGTTGATGATGCGGTAGAGATAATGGCGCTTCACCGCCGACATGCGCGCGTTGAAGTCGTCGGGCACATGCTCAGCCGCGAGCACCGCCACCGGATGCGGGCGCAGATGTGCGTTGAGGCCATCGCGCACGGTGTCGGTGGCCCAATCCTTGGTGAGATCGACATGCGCCACCTGCGCGCGCGCATGAACGCCGGCGTCGGTGCGGCCGGCGCCCTGCACCAGCACCGTGTCGCCCGACAGCGCCTCGACAGCCGTCGTCAGCACGCCCTGCACCGTGAGCTGATCCGCCTGGATCTGCCAGCCGCAGAACGGCGCGCCGTCATATTCGATGGTGAGCTTGTAGCGGGGCATGGTCGGCCTGGATCGCCCGGAGGGGCGGGCGACCAGTAAACAGAATTCAGGCCGAAGTCACGCCGGCACGCGTAGCAGCCCCTTCAGGCAAGCGGCATCAAGCAAGGGCCTTCGCCTCGCGGAACGAGACGAGGCGGCGCTGGGTCTCGTCCCACAGCACCAGGCGCACGCAGCCGAAGCTTTCCAGCAGCGTGAGCCGGCCGATGTCGCGCAGCTCGGGATAGTCGCGCAGCACGCGCGGCAGCCGGTAATACGGAATGCGGCTGTGCAGATGATGCACGTGGTGGATGCCGATATTGGCGGTGAACCAGCGCAACAGCGGCGGCAAGTCGTAGTGGGAAGAGCCGTGCAAGGCAGCTTCGTGCAGATCCCAGCCGCGCGTCTCGTTCCAGAATGTGTCCTCGAACTGGTGCTGCACGTAGAACAGCCAGACGCCGAACACGGCGGCGAGCAGGATGATCGGCAGGTGCACGAGGAAGAAGGCCTTGACGCCGATGAGCCAGATCAAAGCGATCGCGATCAGCGTGATCGCGGCGTTTGTCGCCTGCGTGCTAACCCACGGCTGCCAGCCATTGCGCATCAAGCCGACCGGCAAACGGTGTTGCAGCAAGAAGAGATAGGCGGGACCGATCCCGAACATCACCAGCGGATGACGGTAGAGACGGTATTGCAAACGGCCCCAGCGCGAGCGCGCGCGATATTCGCGCACGGTCAGCGTATCGACATCGCCGATGCCGCGGCGATCGAGGTTGCCGGCGGTCGCGTGGTGAATGGCGTGGGTACGGCGCCAGAAATCGTAGGGCGTCATGGTGAGGACGCCGATGACGCGGCCGACCCAGTCGTTCACGGTGCGGTTCGGGAAGAACGAGCCGTGGCCGCAATCGTGCTGGATCATAAAGAGGCGGACCAGAAATCCGGACGCCGGGATTGCGATCAGCAGCGACGCCCACCAGTAGCCGAACGAGTAAATGAGCCATGCCGCGGTCCACAATGCCGCCAGCGGCAAAGCGGTAATCGCCAGTTCGACGATGCTGCGGAGGCGATTCGGCTCACGATAGCGGTTAAGGATCTGAGTCCAGAGGCGGGCTTCCGGGCTGGCGACGTCGGTGTTGTGGCCGATGCTCAAGGTTTTGGACCAGGTTTGCGACGGCGTGCCGTATTGCGGCTCGCCGCCCAGGGCATTTTGCGATGCGAGGAAGAAGCGCCTAAATGCCCAATAATCGGGGCTTTTTGGTGTCGCCTTTCCCCGCGGACGAACACAGGGCCGTGACGCAATCGCTCTTCTACGCTACCCGCGTGCCCGCGTCGACTCGCGTGCCGCGTAGGAATTCCTCAACCCCCATCGGTTGCTTGCCGGCGCGCTGGACCTGCGCCAGCCGAACGGCGCCGTCGCCGCAGGCGATGGTAAGCTTATCATCGAGCGCGGTGCCGGGCGCGCCGGAACCTTCGCCACGCGTCGAGCGCAGCGCCTTCACCCGCACGCCGTCGAGTTCGAACCAGGCGCCGGGAAAGGGCGAGAGGCCACGAATGTGGTTGTGCACTTGTTCCCACGGCTTCGACCAATCGATGCGCGTCTCGGCTTTGGAGATTTTCTCGGCGTATGTGACCCCGTCCGCCGGTTGCGGCGTGAGCGACAACGAGCCACGCTCGGCAGCCGCGAGTGCCCGCAGCATCAGGTCGGCCCCGAGCGGCGACAAGGCGTCGTGCAATTCGCCCGCGGTCATGTCGGGAAGGATCGGCGTGCGCTCGATCATCGCCATGGCGCCGGTATCGAGGCCTTCGTCCATCTGCATGATGGTGACACCGCTCTCGGTGTCGCCGGCCATGACCACCCTATTGATCGGCGCGGCGCCGCGCCAGCGGGGCAACAGTGACGCATGGACGTTGAAGCAGCCGAGCCGGGGCGCCTCCAGGACCGGTTTCGGCAGGATCAGCCCATAGGCGACGACCACGGCGGCATCGGCCGCGTGCGCACGAAACGCCATCTGCGCCGATTCGTCGCGCAATGTCTTCGGCGTGTGCACCGGGAACCCGAGCCTGCGCGCCTCGCGCTCGACCGGCGTCACCTGCATGTCCATGCCGCGGCCGGCCGGCTTGGGCGCACGGGTATAGACCGCGGCGATCTCATGCCCGCGGGCGGCAAGCTCGATCAGTGTCGGCACCGCGAAATCCGGCGTGCCCATGAAGATGAGGCGGAGAGGCATGCGATTAAGTGTCCGTTACAGGTTCAACGCTCAACCGCTGGGCCAAATGGGTTCACCAGATCGAGATCAAGCTCCGCGAAATCTCGGGTATCCCGTGTTGCAAGTGTTGCGCCGTTCGCGATCGCAATGGCGGCTATAAGGCCGTCTAAGTGGCCCAGCCTCCGACCGGCCTTTTGCCGTGCGGCTGCGATGCGTCCGTATTCTGCGGCGGCCCTCACGTCAAACACGAGAATACGATCACGATAGATTTCGTTTTCCAGGCGATCGATTGATTTGCGAAGCCGCTCCTTGCGTGCACTTGCGTCCAGAAGGCCGAGGCCGAAATGCATTTCCGCCAGGACCGGCGTGCTGAGATAAAGGAGATCACGCGGCTGAGCATCTAGCCACGCCAGCGCCGATGGATTGGGCTGCGGCTTGAAAACCTCGGACACGACATTGGTGTCGAGGAGAATCATTTGAAGTCCGGCGGCTCGCCGATATCGCCCGGAATTTCGAACACAAGATCGTCGCCGCGATCCTCAGGCCGAACAAGGCTCGCCATCCATGATCCCATCTTCTTCGGTGGCTCGGGGCGCCGCAGAGCATCGCCGAGCACCTCCTTGACTTCTTCCGACAAGCTGCGCCCGTGCGCACGCGCCCGCTCCTTGAGCGCCGCTTTGAGCTCTGGGTCGATTTCACGGATCAAGAGGTCGGTCATGGGCGCGCTCCGGCTGATATCAATGATATCAGCACGCGGAGGCCGCATTCAAGAGGTGGGCCGCGCCTTCAGCCTATGTGGTGTTCCGGCACGTCGTCGGCCGCGGCCGGCTTGATCGGGTCGCCGCGCTTGGCCGCCTTCTTGAACTTCTTCACGATCATATCGCGCTTGACCCTGGAGATATGGTCGATGAACAGCTTTCCCTCGATGTGATCGATTTCGTGCTGCAGGCAGGTGGCGAGCAGGCCATCGGCCTCGATCTCATGCTCCTCGCCGTCCAGGTCGAGGTACCTGACCTTCACCTTCTCCGGCCGCTCGACCTCCTCGTAAACTTCGGGGATCGACAGACAGCCCTCGTCGTAAGTCGATGTCTCGTCCGAGGACCAGGTGATCTGCGGGTTGATGAAAACCCGCTTTTCCGGCGGCTCGTCCTTTTTCGCGAGGTCGATCGTAATAATACGCTGCGGCACGCCGATCTGGATGGCTGCCAAGCCGATGCCCGGCGCCGCGTACATGGTCTCGAACATGTCGTCGACCAGTTCCCGCACCGACTTGTCGATGGTCTTGACGGGCTCGGACTTCAGCCGCAGCCGCTTGTCAGGGATGACCAGAATCTCACGTATTGCCATGGCGGCGATGTAAGGGGTCGCGCTCAGCCGGTCAATGGAACTGGACGTCGCCCCCCATGCCGTCATTCTGGCGCGCCCCACCGTTCGCTCTTCGTTCGCATCGCGCCAGCGAATCGGGGTAGAAAGCGACATGGAAGAAACCCTGCTCCTCGCCCTCGGGCTCGTCATCGCGGCCGGCCTCGCCGCCGTCGTCGTCCTGCTGCTGCGCCCGCGCGCGCCGGTTCCCGACCCGGCCGCCGAGCAGAAGCTCACCGAACTCAACGCCAGGATCGGGGCCATGGGCGAGCTCCTGGCCGGCGCCCAGTCGCGGCTGCAGGACACGGTCAACCAGCGGCTCGACGCGGTGACGCAGAACCTCGGCGAGTCGATGAAGACCTCGGCCAAGCACACGACGGAGCATTTGCAGCAGTTGCACGCGCGGCTGGCGGTGATCGACAGCGCGCAGAAGAACATCACCGATCTCGCAACGACCGTCACGTCGCTTCAGAAAGTCTTCGACAACAAGCAGCGTCGCGGTGCGTTTGGCCAAGGCCGGATGGAGGCCATTGTCAGCGACGGGCTCCCGAAAGGCGCCTATGAGTTCCAATTCACGCTGTCCAACAATTCGCGGCCGGATTGCTGCATTTTCATGCCGGACAAGCGGCCTTTGATCATCGATGCCAAATTCCCGCTCGAGGCGACCACCGCGCTGGAAAACGCAAAGACCGACGAGGAGCGCCTTCAGGCCACGCGCCAGTTGCGCCAGAATCTTGGCAAGCACATCGACGATATCTCCGGGAAATATCTGATCACGGGCGAGACCCAGGATGTCGCCTTCATGTTCATTCCTTCGGAGTCGATGTTTGCCGAACTCTATGACGGTTTCGACGACGTCTTACAGAAGGGATACCGGGTCGGAGTGATCATCGTTTCGCCGTCTTTGCTGATGCTGGCGATTCAAGTTGTCCAGCAAATTCAGAAAGACGCCCGCATGCGCGAGGCCGCCGACAAAATTTTGGCTGAAGTCGGATTACTGGTCGGTGACGTGCAGCGGCTGAAAGACCGCGTGGAAAACCTCGACAAGCACTTCGGCAACGTGAATACCGACATCAAGCAGATCGTCATTTCCGCCGACAAGATCCTGAACCGCGGCGAGAAAATCCGCGACGTCGATTTTGGCGACGCCGCCGGCGCCGAGGTGATCGCCGCACCCATCCGCAAGCTCGGCGCGGCGGAGTAAGATGCGTGCGTTTCCGCGGCGTCATGGCCGGGCTTGTCCCGGCCATCCACGTCTTGCTTAATTAAGCGAAGAAAGACGTGGATGCCCGGCACAAGGCCGGGCATGACGGCTGAGAGGCCCTGCTGATGATTGTCACGCCGGAGAGCGCTCAACAACGCCCCTCGTTCGCCGAGGCCATGGCGGTCTATCTCAAGCCGCGCGTGCTGATCGTGCTGTTCCTGGGGTTCTCATCCGGGCTGCCGCTGGCGCTGTCCGGCACGACACTTTTGGTGTGGATGCGCGAGGTGGGCGTCGATCTCGGCACCATCGGCCTGTTCGCGCTGGTCGGCACACCCTACACGCTGAAGTTCCTCTGGGCGCCGCTTACCGATGCGCTCGACGTGCCCGTGCTCTCGCGCTGGCTGTGGCGACGGCGCGGCTGGCTGGTATTCACGCAGATCCTGCTGCTGGTCGCGATCGTCTTTCTCGGCTCGTGCAATCCGGCAACCGCGCCCGGCCTCGTCGCCTTCGGCGCGCTGCTGGTCGCCGCCGCCTCGGCGACGCAGG
>DATARB010000381.1:0-3996 GCA_036264375.1 Pseudolabrys sp. | reverse complement strand
CGGCACCCGCCCGTTGCTGACCCAGGAAAGCCCGATCTCCGATGCCTGGAAACGCCGGCTGCTGACCTTGCAGGGAGGCGATGTACTGCTCAACCGCTACAGCCCGACCGGTTTTTACTCCTCCGCGGTCCTCAACGATTTCCTGAAGGAATTGCAGCAGCGTTCCGAGCGTCAGGTCGCCTATTCGGTCGAGCCGATCGGCGAGCACACCGCGCCGTTCCATGTCGGCGCACGCGGCCGGCTGGTCTATCTGACCTTGCACGATCGAGACTCCGCGCAGCGCTGGGTCGCGGAGGGCTTTACCGAGGCGCTGCGGACGCCGGATTCGACGTTGATTTTCGTCGCGCCGGAGAAGGCGCTCGAAATCCGCACCGATCAGATCAGCTGCATGGGCTGCCTCAGCGCCTGCCAGTTCTCGAACTGGGCCCAAAACGAGGCGGCCACGACCGGCAAGAAGACCGATCCGCGCAGTTTCTGCATCCAGAAAACATTACAGGCGATCCGCCACTCGGATGATGTCGAATGCCAATTGATGTTCGCCGGCCACAATGCCTTCCGCTTCGGCTCGGACCCGTTTTACGCCAACGGCTACGTGCCGACCGTCCGGGAACTGGTCGAGCGCCTGCAAACCGGCAACTGAGCGGCCATTCGCGCTTGGGCCGCCTGCGCGCTGGCCGCCCGCGCTTTATTTTCGCTTAGTCCCACCCTATATCTGGGGCATGGAGCCGTCGCGCACTTCGCTAGGGGTTGCCGAACGCCTGCGCCGGGTTGGGCTCAGGCCGACGCGCCAGCGCGTCGCCTTGGCGCGGCTGTTGTTCGATAGCAGCGACCGGCACGTCACGGCAGAGCAGCTGCATGGCGAAGCCGCCGACGCTTCGATCCCGGTGTCGCTCGCCACCGTCTACAACACATTGCACCAGTTCACCGCGGCCGGGCTGATGCGTGAGGTCGTCGTCGAGCCGGGCCGGTCGTATTTCGATACCAATACCGACGATCATCATCATTTCTTTTGCGAGTCGACCGGGCACCTGCAGGACATCCCGGGCGACCTCGTCCGGGTCGGCGAGCTGCCGCAGCCGCCGCCCGGCGCCGAGATCCGCCGGGTCGATGTGATCATCCGGATCCGCCAGGGAAACAGCCCCGCCGGCTCATAGTTTAGAATTCTTCTAAACAGAATTGACTCCCCGCCCGGCTGAGCCTATACAATAGGGGTCGGCATGGGTGAGGCGCGGTTTAGGGTCGGCGGCCCGTCCCGAGTAAAGAGGAGGGAAGGATGGCATCTCTGAAAGGTTCGAAGACCGAAGACAATCTGAAGGCAGCGTTTGCCGGCGAAAGCCAGGCCAATCGCCGTTATCTCTATTTCGCGCAAAAGGCGGACGTCGAAGGCTACAACGACGTGTCGGCGGTGTTCCGCTCGACGGCCGAGGGCGAAACCGGCCACGCGCACGGCCACCTCGAATATCTCGAGGAAGTCGGCGACCCCGCGACCGGCAAGCCGATCGGCGGCACGTCCGACAATCTGCGCGCCGCGATCGCCGGCGAGACTCACGAATATACGGACATGTATCCGGGCATGGCGCGCACGGCGCGCGATGAAGGCTTCGAGGAGATCGCTGACTGGTTTGAGACCCTCGCCAAGGCCGAAAAGTCGCATGCCGGCCGCTTCCAGCGGGCGCTCGACGGCTTGGATTAACCGGGTCTCGTCCCGAGCAATCTTTGGGGGGCGCGGAAGCAATGCTTTCGCGCCCCTGAGTTTCTACCAGCCTGGGTTTTGCAACACTGCGTTTGCGGCACGCCGCCCAACCACCGGCGTGAATAGGTGATCTATGCGCGAAGGCGGCCTCGACGCGCCAACCCGTCACGTCATTCCGTGGGAAGAGCCGGATTTCTTCGACCGCACGAAGACCGAGGCCGAGATGCGCCGCATCTTTGACATCTGTCATGGCTGCCGGCGCTGCTTTAATTTATGCGACGCGTTCCCGCGCCTGTTCGACCTAGTCGACAATTCCGAGACCGGCGAACTCGACGGCGTCGCGGTCGCCGACTACCAGCAGGTCGCCGACGCCTGCACGCTCTGCGACATGTGTTTCATGACGAAGTGCCCGTATGTCCCGCCGCACGAGTTCAACGTCGATTTCCCGCATGTCATGCTGCGCTATCGCGCCGTCGAGTTCCACGAAGGACGGGTGCCGTTGGCCCGCATCGAGCTCGGCAAGACCGACCGCAACGGCGAACTCGCCCGTTATGTCGCGCCGTTGGCCAATTGGGCCAGCGACCGGCACAACCAGCTGACCCGGCCGGTCCTCGAAAAGGTGGCGCAGGTCGATCGCAACGCCGCGCTGCCGAAATATCACGGGCGCACCTTTGTCGCACGCGCGCGCAGCATCGCGCCGCCGGTCGCGCAAGCGGCGCCCGCCGCTGGGCGGAAGGCGGTGCTCTACGCGACCTGCTTCGTCAATTACAACAACCCGTCGATCGGCGAGGCGACCCGATTGGTGCTCGCCAAAAACGGCGTCAAGACCGAAACCCTCTATCCGCAATGCTGCCAGATGCCGCAATTCGAGGCCGGCGATCTCGGGAAGGTCGCGGCCGCCGCAAAGCATGTCGCGGCAACGCTCGGGCCGCTGATCGACAATGGCTATGACGTGATCGCGCTGATCCCCTCCTGCGCGCTGATGCTCAAATTCGAATGGCCGCTGATCGTGCCGGACGATGCCGCCGTCAAGAAACTGTCGCGCGCGACCTTCGACGTCGCCGAATACATCGTCGATATCGCGCGCAAGGAAGGGCTGGCGCCGGGGCTGGAGCCGCTCGGCAGCGCCGTCAACCTGCACCTCGCCTGTCACGCCCGCGCCCAGAACATGGGGCAGAAGGCGGCCGAGATGCTGCGGTTGTTGCCCGATGCGAAAGTCAACGTGATCGAGCGCTGCTCCGGGCATGGCGGATCTTGGGGCGTCATGAAAGGAAACTTCGAGACCGCGTTGAAGGTCGGCCGCCCGGTCATGCGTCAGGCCTTGCGCGACCCCGGCGCCTTTCTCGCGTCCGAATGCCCGCTCGCCGGCATGCACATCCTGCAAGGCATGGAGACGCTCGCGAACGGCGAGGCGCTCCCCGAGCGGGCCGTCCATCCGATCGAGCTGGTCGCCCGCGCCTACGGTCTCGCCGGCGACGGCTCCGAGCAAATCACGAGGACCGAATGAACTCGACGCCAACCTCCGCCCGGCGTCAGCTGAGCCGCGCCGATATCCTGCCGCTCGACGAATACGTCAAGGTGCGGCGCGAGCGGCGTCACGAAATCAGCGAGTTGAAAAAGCGGCGGCGAGTCGAAGTCGGCCCGTTCGCGACCTTCTACTTCGAGAGTTTCGCGACGATGTGGCAGCAGGTTCAGGAAATGCTGTACATCGAAAAGGGCGGCGAATCTCAGATTGTGGATGAGCTAGAAGCTTACAACCCGCTGATCCCACGAGGCAATGAGCTCGTCGCGACGGTCATGTTTGAGATCGACGATCCGCGCCGCCGCGCCACGACGCTGGCCCGGCTCGGCGGCATCGAGAACCGCGCCTTTATCGAAATCGCCGGCGACAAGATCCGCGGCGGGCCCGACCCGACCCGGGAAAACACCGATCCAGACGGCAAGGCCTCGGCCGTCCAGTTCATTCGGTTCCCATTCACGCCGCAGCAGATCGCCGCCTTCAAGAAACCCGGCGCTCAGGTCGTCATCGGCTTCGACCACCCGAACTACAGCCATATGGCGGTCATGCCCGAACCGGTGCGCGCCGCCCTCGCCGAGGATTTCGATTGAGACCCCCCCTGCAGCACCTTGTACGCGTTTTGTTCTTGCAAGCGAAAGGACGGCACACCATATTGCGCAATTGCCCTTGAGGGAGGATGCGCCGGTGTTGCGTACTTGTGAGGGTGAGGTCTGCAGCACCAGTTTCGCCGTCCCGGTTTCTCGCTGATATTTCGCTGTTTTGTCGCTGTTATCTCGCTGTTAAT
>DATARB010000308.1:0-8283 GCA_036264375.1 Pseudolabrys sp. | reverse complement strand
AGGAGGGGCGGGCAGGTCGGGAGGTTCAACTAGAAACGCCCTTTAGGATGAACGCCATGGCTGAAAACGCCGCTTACAAATCGAGTGTTGAGAAAAATGTTGAGAGAGGGGCCGCGCAGATCAAGGACACCTCGGAAAAGTTCACCGCGGCGACCGAGCAAACGACAAAAATGGTCGAGAACACGCTCGAATCGGCTGCTAAGGGCATCAAGGATTATAATTTGAAGGCCGTCGAGTTCGCTCAGCTGAATTCCGACGCTGCTTTCGAACACGCCAAGCAGCTGATGGGCGCAAAGTCACCTGCAGAAATGCTGGAACTGTGGAGTGCGTATCTCCGCAGACAATTCGAGGTGCTGAGCGATCAAAGCAGGGAACTCGCGTCGCTCGGCCAGAGGGTGGCGACTGAAACCGCGGAGCCTCTCGCAAAGCGGAGCCAGCGAGGCCTTAACTGAGCACCTGGCCACAGCGATCACGGGCGGAATCGTAATCGGATTGTTGTCTGGCGCGTGAACCCCGGCTCCGTTGGCCGGGTTTCTGCTCGCTTGAGTTCGGGCGCGAGCCGTGCCGATCAAGCCGCGGTGCTTTTAGGCGCGTCCCCTTCCAAGAAGTGGCCGATCGCGTTCAACGGTTTGACGCCGTCGCAGACGATCTTGGTGATGGCGAGCATCGGCACCGAGAGGATGGCGCCGGGAACGCCCCACATCCAAAACCAGAAAATCAGGGAAATGATGACGAGAACCGGATTGAGCGTGAACCGGCGCGCCAGCAGCATCGGCGTGATCGTTTCGCCCTCGAGGATGTGGATGAGAAAGTATAGCCCGGCAGGAACCAGACTTTGCCACAAGGTCGGGGTCTCCAGCAGCCCGACGAACACAAACAACACGACGCCCAATAACGGGCCCATGATCGGCAGGTAGTTGAGGAAAAACGCGATCACGCCCCAAAGGACAGGATCGCCGACGCCGCAGACCCACATGACGAGCGCCGTGCCGACACCGACGGCCGCATTCATCAGCGTGATCGTCACGAGATAGGCCGATATGTTGTCCTCGATCTGCTGGGAGAGATCGACAGCCTGCCGCTTGTCCTTGAAGCGCGGCAGGATCTCGACGAGGCGCCGCAGGAACGTGTCGCCGGACACAAGAAAGAAGAAGAGCACCAGGATCGTCTCGAACAGGCCGCTGGCGAAATGCTGGGTGCCGCGGAAAAGCGACTCCGTGAGGCCGAGGCCGCCGTTGCTGGGAGACCCTTGCTGGCCCATCCGGTCGGCCTTCTGCAGAAACTCACTCGCCGTCTGGATCGGCTGACTCAAGAAGCGCAGCTTCTCCTCGATGAGCGGCACCCCGTCCGGCAACCGTCCGGCCCAGGTTTTCGCCGGGCCGGAGACAGCGGCGCCGAGCGCAAGAATCCCCACCAGGGCGGCCAGAATCAAAATGAGCGCCGATAGCGATCTTGGAACGTGGAGGCGCGTGAGCAGCCGCATGCCCGGCAGGAGCAGAAGCGTGAGCACCATCGCCAGCACGACCGGCAGAATGACCTCGGCGGCGACATAGGCGGCGGTCAGCGCGGCAAACAAGAACAGTCCCGCGAGCAGCACGGTTTTCAAGTCGGACGGAAGCGGGATGTCGTCCGCAGTGAGGTCGGGCACGTCTTTGGCGGTCGTTTCAGTCGTCGGTATCGTCACGCGCGTGAGCGGCATCTTTCGGCCCTTCCGCTGCCGCAGGGTGAGAGATGCAGCGCGACCGTGTGACCTGCTGCCGATAACGCGCGGCAGCAGTACCGGTTCGGCGGAGCGCTTTGCACGTAGCGCGCTACCGGCGCTACTTGCCCCGCATCAGTCCTGCGGCCGTCAATGCCTTGGTGATGACCGCGCCGATATCCATGCGCGAGGACGGGGCTTCCTGCCTATGCCTTGGATACCCGGGCGCGGCCTTGTCCAACACTTCGCCATAGAGGATCTCAGGCTCTGGGCCGTCTGCGTGGGCATTCACGGGGAGACGAGCGCGGGACGCCGCTGCGTGCTCCCGCGGCGCGGACGCAGGACGCGCACCGGCCTTGGTCAGGCCGAAGAACTTTGCGATGTGAAACGACGACGAAATCCCGACATCGAGCAGGAACGGCCCGGCGGCCCCGCACTCGAAATCCGCTTTGCCGGTCGCGAGCGGTGTCCCATGCGGCATCTGCGGGATCGTGTAGGACTCGATGAGCTCTTCGCCCGCATCGCTGAGCCACACTTGCCGGGGATAGCCGTCGACCGTCTCTTGCGCGGACGGTGCAGCCTTCAACCCGTGGACATCGGTCCATTGTTTGAGGATCTCGCGGGCGTTCGAGGGGATCACCGTCTTGTCCGCGCTGCCATGCCAGACCGACACGCGGGGCCAAGGGCCATCGTGCGGCGCTGCGTTGCGGACGAGGCCGCCCCATTCGCGCGCCGGGCGGGACGGACACTGCAGCATGCTTTCGAACGCCTGTTGCACATTGCCGGCGGCGCCGTACGGCAGGCCGGCGACGATCGCTCCGCCGGCGAAGACCTCCGGATAGCAGGCGAGCATGACGGACGTCATTGCGCCGCCGGCCGACAGGCCGGTGATGAACACGCGCCGCGGGTCGATCCCTTTTTCCCGCACCATGGTCCCGACCATCTGCCGAATCGACGCCGCCTCGCCGCGGCCGCGTTGCGTGTCTTCCGGCAGAAACCAGTTGAAGCAGCCGTTGGGATTGTTCGCACGCTGCTGCTCGGGCACCAGAAGAGCGAAGCCGTAGCGATCAGCCAGCGTCGACCACCCCGCGCCATAATCGTAGCCTGACGCCGTCTGGGTGCAGCCGTGCAGCACGACCACAAGCGCGGCACCGTCCGGTAGATCGTCCGGGACGTAGGCGAACATGCGCAGATTGCCCGGATTTGCGCCCGCGCTGTGCATCTCCTGCAAAGGGCTGTCCAAAGCGGCCGTACCGAATTGGCCGAGGCCACCCGTGGTGCGAAGCCCTTCCCAATCGGACAAGCGGTCCATCGCCTTCTTGAAATCGATCATCGGTCGCCTTTCTAGAAAGAGGACTTTGTCCTTGGTAATGAGTGGCGAGCGCATTAGTTGCTGCAGTGCACAAAATATTTGTGCTGTGTCAAAAGACACCTCATTTCGAGACGAAGTGACCGGTGCCGTCGCCGCCGGGCAACCCGGTCCGGCCTTTGGCCGGCCCGGGCGCGTGCGTCCGCTCACGAGGCCGCGGCGCCGGCGGCGGTGAGCGCCGGCCGACGCGCGCGCAACTTGGCCGCGATTGTGAGATGGATCAGCAGATAAATCGGCACCAGCATCGTCGGGATCATCATCCACGGAAGCTGCGCCATCGCCGCCGTTCCCGGTCCCTCGGTGAAGACGCGCAGCGGCGTGCCTGGCGCCGACAGGATGCCGAGTGAAATCGCGGCGATCAAATCGAGCGTGCCGAACGCATTCCACAAGGCGAGCGGCGTTGTCGCGCGGCCGGCGCGGGTGCGCATCGAAAGCGCCAGTGGGATCGCCAACAGGCCGGTGATGACGTCGCCCCATCCGGCACTCGGCGCGAACGGCGCTGACAGGCGGCCCTGCGCATAGAGAAGCACAAAGAAGATGCCAATGACGCGGCCGATATTCAGTGCGACCAGCACCGATAGCGGCAACGACAGAAGCGCGTCGCGGAATTGCGGAAGAAGCCACCAGGCGCCGAACAGCAGCGCCACGAGGACGACGAAGGGCAGCAGATTGACCGGGACCGGCCCACCTTGGATCGCCCAGAGATCAATGGCGGCCGCGGTGGCGACGACGATCGCGAACCAGACGCCCGCAGCCGCGAACGCGGCCAGCTTGGTCGCGGCGCGGGCGGGCGACAGGCCGATCAGCACGCCGACAAGGATCGCGTATAGAGTTGTCGCAAACACGGTACCGACGATGTCGAACATCGCGACCTCCTCTGGTGCGCAGCGCGGCATCGGCCGCGGCTGCCATTGACGGGCGGGGTGCCACAGGCACACGGTGTATGTTACTGAACATGATGTATGGGACGTCCGTCGGACGCAGGAGCGGCCCATGTCCCGTAATGGACAAACGCCGCCATCCGTCCGCGAATTGTGGTGCCTCGCATGACGGAAACCATCGACCGGCGCGCCGCGCGCACACGCAAAGCGCTGTATGAGGCGCTGATTTCCCTGATCCTGCGCAAAGGCTACGAGACGATCACGATCCAGGATCTCATCGACGAGGCCGACGTCGGCCGCTCCACCTTCTATGCCCACTACACCGGCAAGGAAGAGCTGCTGCGCAGCGGCTTTGAGACGTTGCGTAAATTGCTGATCGAGGCGCAGCGAAACGCCTTGGCGAAGACCGAGCGGGACGGGGGCGAACGGCTTGGCTTCAGTCTCGCGATGTTCGAGCACGCCTGCCAAAACAGGACCGTCTACCGCGCGCTTATCGGCAGCAGTGGCGGGGCCGTCATTGGCAACGAAATCCGCCGCGTTCTTTCGGAGGTGGTGAAGAAGGACCTGGCGGCCGTTCCGGATGACGGTGCGATCGCGCGCGATCTGCGCGTCCAGTTTGTCGTCGGCACGTTCCTGAACGTGCTCTTGTGGTGTCTGGAGCAGAAGTCGGACATCACGCCGCCGCAGATCGACGCGATGTTTCGCCGGCTGGTGCTCAACGGCCTCGCGCTGCCGAGGACCGACGGCCGCCTGCTCAAGCGTGGCAATCTGCAGGGTGCGTAAAGCGAAGCCTGCGCACCATCAGGCTGTGTGGCCGAACCCGGCCAACCACGTCTTGCTTGCAACTCCAAAAAGTACGCGCGGCGACGCCTGCGCTAACAATTCGTTAAGCAATAATTAATCTTAAAAAAACCAGGATGACATAAACCCTTCACATCGAACGCGGCCGGAAACACGTTCCGATGTATGGCTCCCTGACCTTCACCCGGGCGTCACGCCTGACAATTTGCGTCGGCGTTGGCGCATTCGCGGTTAGTTTCGGCCTGTTGACGCTCTTCGCGCCGGGCTGGGCCGCAGCCGTTTTGCCCACGCTATCCGAAACGGCGCTCACCGCCGCCGTCGCCGCCGTGCTTGCGCAACTTGCGATGACCGCGACAAGCGCCGTACTCACGCGCCGCCAAAGCGCGGAGATCGAGCAGATGCGCACGGCCATCGACAGCATGCCGCAAGGCCTCTGCATGTTCGATGCGTCCGAGCGGCTCGTCGTCTGCAACACACAATACTACAAGATGTACGAGCTCACGCCCGGCGACGTGAAGGCGGGATCGACGCTCTCCGACGTCCTCGAGAAACGCGTCGCCCGCGGCACGTTCTCACGCGAGCCGCAACAATACCGCAAGGAGTTTCTCGCCTCGGTCGCGGAAGGCCGCACCATGGTGCACGAGGTCAAATCCAAGGGCGATCGGCTCTTGCTCGTGACCAATCATCCGATGCGGCGCGGCGGCTGGATCGGCACGCACGAAGACATCACCGAGCGGCGTCATGCCGAACAGCAGCGCGCCACGATGGAGCATCAGGAAGAGCGGCGCGCCGTCATCGACAACGCGATCTCGGCGTTCCGCCGGCAGGCGGAAGATCTGCTGCGCACCGTGTCCAACAGTGCCGGCGAAATGCGCGCGACCGCGGCAAGTCTGTTCGACACATCGGGCCAGACGTCGGAGCGCGCCGAGGGCGCGGTGCGCACGTCGAACGAAGCCTCGCTGAATGTCGAGAGGGTGGCGTCCTCCGCCGACGAGCTGTCGCATTCCATCGCCGACATCACCAACCGCCTGAGCTATAGCGCGGACCTTGTGCGGCTGACCTCCGGCGAAACGCAGGCGACCAATCGCGACATCGAGACATTGGCGCAGGCCGCGCAGAACATCGGCCATGTGGTGAAGCTGATCCGCACCATCGCCGGGCAGACCAATCTGCTGGCGCTCAACGCGACCATCGAGGCGGCCCGCGCCGGCGAAGCGGGACGGGGCTTTGCCGTGGTCGCTTCCGAAGTGAAGTCGCTGGCGGTGCAAACCGCGAAAGCGACGGAGGATATTTCCAGCCAGATCCTCGAAGTGCAGAGCTCGACCGACAAGGCAGTAGATTCGATCGGCCGCATCAGCCAGCGCATCGGCGAGATCGACGCCTATACGTCCGCGGTTGCCGAGTCGGTGCGCGAGCAGAACGTCGCGACCGGCGAGATTTCGCACAACGTCTCCGGCGCGGCCGAAGGCGCCAAGCTGGTCGTGACGGTGTTGAGCGAGGTCGCCGGCGCCACCGCCAAGACCCAGCAGGCGGCGCGCACGGTGCTGGCCGCGTCGCAATCGGTCGAGGAGGCCGCCGCCAATCTGCGCAGCGAAGTCGAGGGCTTCCTCACCAAAGTGGCGGTGTAGCGGCGGCGATGACAATGGCGGCGATTGCGGCCTATCCTTGGACGCTACTCATGGAGCACCGCATGCCAAAGCCGAAAAGCACATTGGTTCTTGCATTCATCGTCGCGGCCGCCATGGCCGCACCGGTCCAGGCGCAGAGCGATCTCGCGCGCGCCTATCGCGTGATCGCGGGCAAACAGTTCATCGATCTCACGCACAGCTTCGGGCCGGACACGCCGGTATGGTCCGGCTTCGGCCAAGCCAAGATGACTCCGGCGGCCGATCCGAAGACCAAGCGGCCTTACACGATCAAGGAAGACGGCTTCCGCGCGACCTATTACGAGATGGTCGGGCAGTACGGCACGCACGTCGATCCGCCGGCGCATTTCGCCGAGGACGGGAAGACGATGGACGAGATCCCGCTCAAGCAGATGATCCTGCCGTTGATCGTGCTCGACGATACGCCGTATCTCGGCAAGGACGAGAACCACGCGTTTTCGGTGGCCGACCTGATGGCGTGGGAGAAGAAACACGGGCGCGTGCCGCGCGGTGCGTTCGTGGCACTGCGCACCGATATGTATAAAGACTGGGACACGAACCCCGAACGCTTCAAGCGTGCCCCGTTTCCGGCCTGGGCCTTCGAGACGATCAAGTTCCTCTACGAGCAGCGCGGCGTCACCGCGACCGGCCATGAAGCGATGGACACCGACACCACCGACAAGATGGAGTCGGAAACTTACATCTTGCAGCACGGCCACTATCAAATCGAGGTGATGGCCAATCTCGACAAGGTGCCGCCGAAGGGCGCGCTTATTGTCGTGAGCTGGCCGAAGGTGAAACAGGGATTGGGCTTCCCCGCGCGGGCGTTTGCGATTTTGCCGTGAGTCTTCGGTTGTCATCGCCGGACTTTTCCCGGCGATCCCGATAATCAGGCACAGTGCCTTCCTAAGCGAGATGGCCGGGACAAGCCCGGCCATGACAAACCGTCATTCCGCGGCGCGAGCGAAGCTCGCGAAACCGGAATCTTGCATATATGCATTGCATCCGTTCTGGATTCCGGGTCCGGCGCGTCGCACCGTCCCGGAATGACGAATGCAACAATCCGGGTTAGTCTCGCCTCATGTCATCCGCACCCAACAGCGCGCACGAAAACCGCCTCGCGCAGGCGACATCGCCCTATCTGCTTCAGCACAAGCACAACCCTGTCGACTGGTGGCAGTGGGGGCCGGACGCGCTGGCCGAAGCCAGGCGCTCGAACCGGCCTATATTGCTGTCGGTCGGCTATGCCGCCTGTCACTGGTGCCACGTGATGGCGCACGAGTCCTTCGAGGACGCAGCGACCGCGGCGGTGATGAACAGGCTGTTCGTCAACATCAAGGTCGATCGCGAGGAGCGGCCGGACATCGACCAGATCTATATGAACGCGCTGCATCTGCTCGGCGAGCAGGGCGGCTGGCCGTTGACGATGTTTCTGACGCCGGCGGGCGAGCCGGTGTGGGGCGGCACTTATTTTCCGAAGGAGTCGCGCTATGGCCGCGCCGCCTTTGTCGATGTGCTCGAGGAAGTGTCGCGGCTGTTTCGCGAGGAGCCGAACAAGATCGAGCAGAACCGCGCGGCATTGCTCGCGCAGCTGGCCAACAAGGCGCGGCCGGAAGGCAAAGTTGTCATCGGACTTGCCGAGCTCGACGGCGTCGCCAAGCAGGTCGGCAATATGTTCGACACTGTCCATGGCGGCATGCGCGGCGCACCCAAGTTTCCGCAGCCGGCCATTCTCGAACTGATCTGGCGCGCGGGATTGCGCTCCTCTCCTTTGTCATCACCGGGCCGCCGCGAAGCGGCGAGTCCCGGTGATCCCGAGAAGGAGAGCAGTGAGCCTCCTAAGCGGGATGGCCGGGACAAGCCCGGCCATGACAGTGGAGGGACAAG
>DATARB010000303.1:0-1876 GCA_036264375.1 Pseudolabrys sp. | reverse complement strand
CGCCCTGAAAGCGGCGCTGGCCGTTGCGCAGAGCAAGGGCCTGGAAGTCGAACTGGCGGTCGCCCGCGCGAAAGCTTCGGAAGACATGGCGCTGATCGCGCAGCAGAAGCTTCGGATCGCGAAACTGGAGCGTCAGGTCTATGGGCAGCGATCGGAGCGCTCGGCGCGGCTGATCGACCAACTGGCGCTCACCTTCGAAGAGCTGGAAGCCAGCGCCACAGAAGACGAGCTTGCGGCCGAAAAGGCTGTCGCCAGAACCACAACGGTCGCCGGATTTACGCGCAAACGTCCCGATCGCAATACGTTCCCCGACCATCTTCCCCGCGAGCGCGTGGTGATCGACCCGCCGACGGCATGCGAATGCTGCGGGAGCAGCCGCCTGCGCAAACTCGGCGAGGATGTGACGCGCACGCTGGAAACGACGCCCCGTCAGTGGAAGGTGATCGAGACGGTACGGGAGAAGTTCACCTGCCGGGAGTGCGAGAAGATCTCGCAATCGCCGGCGCCTTTCCATGTCATCGCGCGGGGCTGGGCGGGGGCGAGCCTCCTGGCGATGATCGTGTTCGAGAAGTTCGGCCAGCACCAGCCATTGAACCGTCAGGCCGAGCGTTACGCCCTGGAAGGCGTGCCGATCGCGCTGTCGACCATGGCCGACGCGGTGGGGTCGGTCTGCACGACGCTCGATCCGCTCCTTCGCCTGGTGGAATCTCATGTTATGGTGGCCGAACGCTTGCATGGCGACGATACGACCGTGCCGGTTCTTGCCGAGGGCAAAACCGATACCGGTCGGTGCTGGATTTATGTTCGGGACGACAAGCCCTTCGGAGGCGCCGGGCCACCGGCGGCGATGTTCTACTACTCGCGCGATCGCCGGGGCGAGCACCCGCAGGCGCATCTGACGGGATATGCCGGCATCCTGCAGGCGGACGCCTATGATGGCTACAACAAGCTCTATCTGGCGGACCGCAAGCCCGGCCCGGTCCGGGAGGCGGCGTGTTGGGTGCACGCGCGGCGCCCCTTCTTCGCCATGGCCGATCTGGAGGAGAATGCGCGTCGCAAGGCCGCGGGCAAAAAGGAAATCCCTTTGTCGCCGATCGCAATCGAGGTCGTGCGCCGCATCGACGCCCTGTTCGAGATCGAGCGATCCATCAATGGAAAAAGCGCCGAAGAACGTCTGGCGGTGCGCCGCACGCTGAGCTGGCCGTTAGTCGACGATCTCCATGCCTATATGCGCGCGCAGCTCGCTCGGCTCGCCCGCGGGCACGATCTGGTCAAAGCTATCAATTACATGCTCAAGCGTTGGACCGCATTCACGCTGTTCCTCGAGGACGGACGCGTGTGCTTGTCCAACAATGCTGCGGAACGCGGGCTGCGCGGCATCGCGCTGGGAAGAAAATCGTGGCTGTTCTGCGGGTCCGATCGCGGCGGGGAGCGCGCCGCGGCCATGTACAGTCTCATTGTCACGGCGAAGATGAATGGCGTCGATCCGCAGGCTTGGCTCGCCGACGTCCTCGCACGCATCGCCGCCCATCCCGCGCACCGGCTTGACGAGCTTCTGCCGTGGAACTGGGCGAAACAAGATCCGTCACTCTCCGCTCTGGCCGCCTGATCATGCATGTCAACAAGGTCCACCACGTCACGACGATCAACCGCGTTGCCGGCGATCTCGGCGAAACCGAGGACTGGCTATCCGACGTCGCAAACGAAATGGACATCGAAGACGGCGTGATATGGGTCTACGGGGTCGGCGACGACGGCGTGATGGCCTTCACCGACTTCGGAATCGAGAACCTCATCGATCTCATCAAAGTCTATAAAGAAGACCCCACCCTGCTTAGGCGCTGGGACAGCGACAAATAGGCATCCCGCGGCCTAT
>DATARB010000245.1:0-3315 GCA_036264375.1 Pseudolabrys sp. | reverse complement strand
TTCTCGATGCCGAACATGGACGTCGATGAATTCCTGGCGCTCGATCCGGCTGACAACGACAAGCTGCTGTCGATCAAGGCGATCCAGTACGACATCGTCTGCAACGGCACGGAATTGTCGTCCGGCGCGATCCGAAACCATCGCCCCGAGGTGATGAAGAAGGCCTTCGCCATCGCCGGCTATGACGAAAGCGTGCTCGAGCAGAAGTTTGGCGGCATGCTGCACGCGCTCTCGCTCGGCGCGCCGCCGCACGGCGGCATCGCGCCCGGCATCGACCGCATCGTCATGCTGCTCGCCGGCGAAGAGAACCTGCGCGAGGTGGTGCTGTTCCCGATGAACCAGCGCGCCGAGGATTTGCTGATGGGCGCGCCATCGGAAGTGACGCCGAAGCAGCTCAAGGAGCTGAATATCCGGCTGGATTTGCCGAAGAAGTAGTGGGCCGCGCAACGCGTCACTCACCTCTCGCCGTCACCCTGAGGTGCGGGCGAAGCGAGCCATCGCAAGTCGGCTATAGACGACTTGCGACCCAAAGAATTTGATCTCGGGTAAACCCGAGATCAGTGGGTAATCGGCCACGGCTGTCATCCTTCGAGGGCCGCTGCGCGGCCACCTCAGGATGACGGTCAAACGCCGCTCTCGCCTGCATTGCTGAAGAAATAGTAGCAAGCATACCGGATTGCGGGACTGCCTCGGCCGCGTATAACGCAGCCGAGGCGCTTGCTTCGCGTTCGAATTTCAGATTGGATTTATAAACGTTCGAAAGACGGCGACGTGCGCACACGAACGCCGCAAGAACGACCAAACAACAAAAGCTTTCGAATCCCTCGGGAGGGAATCATGTCCGAGTTGGAGCGTCGCGCCCTGTTGAAGGGCGCGGGGATGGGTGCGCTTGTCTTCATGGCTGGCGGCACCGAGGTCCTGCTGACACCGCGTGCCGCACGCGCGCAAAACATTCCGTTTCGAACGTTGACGCCGGAGCACGCCGACGCGCTCGACGCGCTGGGCGAAACGCTGGTGCCGGGCGCGCGCGCCGCGGGCATCTCGCATTACATCGATCAGCAAATATCGATCCCCGCTGAACAGTCGCTGCTCGAAGCGCGCATTCTCAACGTCCGTCCGCCTTATGCGAATTTCTACCGGGCTGCGCTCGGTGCGGTGGACAAAGCAAGCCGCGCCCACAACGGCGATCGCGGCATCGCCCAGCTTAGCGACAGCGAGCGGCAGGCCTTCGTCGATCAGATGCGCCAGAACAAGATCGAGGGCTGGCAAGGTCCTCCCGGACCATTCGTTTATGTCGTGCTGCGCAGCGATGCCGTCGATGTCGTCTATGCGACGATGGACGGCTACGCCGGGCTCGGTATCCCTTACATGGCTCACATCGAACCTGAGAAGAGGTGGTGATATGGCCACGCATGAAAAAGTCGATGTGGTCATCGTCGGCGCCGGCGCCTCGGGCTCGCTTTATGCGGCAGAGTTGACCAAGGCCGGCAAGAAGGTCGTGCTCCTGGAGAGCGGGCCGGACTGGCAACTGACCGATCTCGTCAGTTCCGATCTCTGGGGCCGGCGCATCAAGCCCGCCGGCATTCCGTTCCTGCTCGAGGGCAAGAACCCTTATGGCTTCGCCTATCAAGCAGGATGGGGCGTCGGCGGCGCGGCCTTGCATTACTTCGCGAATTTCCCGCGGCTTCTGCCGAACGATTTCAAGGTGAAGAGCGAGCACGGCAAGGGGCTCGACTGGCCGATCTCATATGCCGATATTGCGCCGTATTACGACAAGGTCGCGCACGAAATCGGCGTGTCGGGCGACGCCAAAGCCGAGGAAATCTGGCGGCCGAAGGGCCAGCCCTATCCGATGCCGCCGATGAAGACGTTCCGCAACGGCGATGTCTGGCTGAAGGGCCTGGAGTCCGTCGGCATCCGCATGGTCCCTGCGGCCGTCGGGATGAATTCGACCGACTTCAAGGGCAGGCCGGCCTGTCTGTATGACGGCTGGTGCCATGTCGGCTGCCCGATCGGCGCGCTCGCCAATCCGCTGGTGACTTATCTCGCCAGCGCCAGGAAAGGCGGCGCCGAAGTGCGCGCGCATTCGACCGTCACGCGCGTGCTCACCAACACTGATGGCGACAAGGTCACCGGCGTCGAATACTACGACGCCAACAAAGAGAAGCAGGTGCAGGAGGCGAGCGTCGTCGTGATGTCCGCCTGGGCCGCGCAGAACCCGCGCCTCTTGCTGAATTCGGCAACCGACAAGCACCCGAAGGGTCTCGCCAATTCAAGCGGGCTGCTCGGCAAATACATGATGGCGCATTTCCCCGGCGGCACATGGGCGATCTTCGACGAGGATGTCGAAAGCCACATGGGCACCGTCGGCGCGCAGTACATGTCGTATGACCGCTACGACAAGACCAGCAAGAAGGACAAGGGCGCCTTCGGCAGCACCTATATTGTGGCGGGCACCGCGCTCAAGACCAGCGACCTTGCGGGGTTCGCGAACGCGCGGATGGACCTGTTCGGTCCGGCGCTTGCCGATTTCATGAAGAACGCGAAACGCGGCATCACGCGCCTCACGGCCTTCGGCGAGGAAATGCCGAATATCGAAAACCGCATTGAGCTTGCAGACGGCAAGGATGAGTTCGGCATGCCGCTCGCCAAGATCGTGCACAGCTACAGTCAAGAGGCGGAGGCACTCTGGAACGCCAATCTCGAGGAAGGTCTCGCTGCTGCCAAGGCGGCAGGCGCCAAGGAATATTGGTCGTCGAGAGGAAGCATGCCGACGGCGCACCTTTTTGGCGGCACCATCATGGGCGAGGGCGCCGGCAACTCGATTGCCGACAGCTACGGCCAGACGCATGAGATCGCCAATCTGTGGATCTCGGGCCCCGGGCTGTTCCCGACCGAGGGTGCGTCGAACCCGACCTACACGATCTTCGCGGTCTCGCAGCGCGGCGTCGAGCAACTCGTGGCGAAGTGGGGCAGCGTGGCGGGGTAGTGCCGACCGCGCGTGAGCGCAGCGAGTACGGATTGGTTTGTCATCACCGGGCCGGCGCGCAGCGCCGCGTCCCGGTGATCTCGCTTAGGCGGGCACCGTGCCTACCTAAGCGAGATGGCCGGGACAAGCCCGGCCATGACGAGGATCGTCACTTCTCCGGCAGCGGAATGAACTCGATCTCGTCGCCCGGCACCTTGTCGAAGTGGCCGGCTTTCCAGTCCGCCTTGGCCTGCTCGATGCGCTCCTTGCGCGACGACACGAAATTCCACCAGATGTGACGCGGGCCGTCCATCGGCGCGCCGCCGAGGATGACGAAATGGGCGTCG
>DATARB010000244.1:0-20506 GCA_036264375.1 Pseudolabrys sp. | reverse complement strand
GCCGAGATCGGCGAGCGAGGTCTTGCAGTCGGGCGTGAGCCTTGCGGCATTGCGCTGCAGGCAGGCGAGCGCTTCCGGTCCGCCCGGCTGAATGCCGCGGCAGTGGCGCGTGAAGTCGGCGCGGCAGGTGAACTTGACCGCGCTGAGCTGTTGCGGCGTTGGGGCGGCGGCTGGCGCGACCGCCACGGCGGCAGGCGCTGCCGCTGCCGCGCCGGCCGGAGCTGGCGCGCCCATTGTCGCGCTTACGACCTGCTTGCAGGCCGCGGACAGGCCCGCGACGTTTCGTTGCAGGCAGGCGAGCGCGTCCTTGCCGCCCGGCGTGACGCCCGAGCATTTCGCCATGAAGTCGGAGCGGCAGGCCTGTTTCATCGCGCTCTGCTGCGCTGCGGTCGGCGGGGCCGCGGCGGCGGCCGCGGATGCGGCCGGTTTCGCCGGCTTGGCGATGGCGGCCTTGGGCGGCGCGGCCGGTGTGGTCGGTGCGACGTCAGGGGCGGCGGCCGGTGCCGGCGCCTCAGTTGCGGCAGGAGCGGCGGGCGGAGGCGCGGCTTCGGCCGGCTTGGCTTCGATCGGCTTGGCGGCAGCCGGTGCGGGCGGCGGCAGGGTCGCGCTCACCGCCGTCTGGCAGGCCGCCGACAGGCCGGCGACGTTCTTTTGCAGGCAGGCGAGGGCATCCTTGCCGCCCGGCGTGACGCCGGAGCACTTCGCCATGAAATCGGAGCGGCAGGAGGCCTTGATGGCGCTCTGTTGCGCGCTGGTCACCTGCGCGCTGGCCTGCGTTACGGCTGTAGCAGCGAGCGCGGCCAGACATGGCCATAACGCGCCAAGAAATATATTCCCCAGCTTCCCCATGGTAGCCCCCCAATTTTTGCTTTGATGCGCCGCGCGGAAGCGTAAAAACCGCCGGTCCGCGCGCCTACAGGATGATGGTATTCCCGGCGCGCATATTGTCATCCGTAAAAATTTGGGCGCAAATTGCCCTTAGAAAGCGTACGGATTCGCAAGGCGACGGCGCGATCCGGCGCAAGGAGTATCCGACATGGCGATGGACGCCGGTGAAATCGAGCGGCTGATCAAGGCGAGCATCCCCGACGCGCAGGTGACGATCCGCGATCTCGCCGGCGACGGCGACCATTACGCTGCCACGGTGATTTCCGCCTCGTTCAAGGGCAAGTCGCGGGTGCAGCAGCATCAGATCGTCTACCAGGCGCTCAAGGGGCAGATGGGCGGCGTGCTGCATGCGCTCGCCCTGCAGACCTCGGCCCCGGAGCAGCAATGAGCGGCGGCCGCGTGCGTACACTTGCACCCAAGGGCGCCATTGCGCCGACCGGGACCTGGAGCGTCGGCGCGCGCGCCGGGGACTTCGTCTACGTCGCCGGCATGCGCGGCATCGATCCGGCGACCAATATGCTGATCGCGGGCGATGAAGCGCGTGTCCGCGCGGCCTTCCTGAACATGAAGCTGATCGCGGAATCGGAGGGCGCGGGCCTGACCGACTGCGTTCGACTAACGGTCTATGTGACCGACATGGCGCGGATACGCACGCTCGTGAACAAGGTCCAGGAGGAGCTCTGGGCCGGCGCGCCATACCCGCCGCGCTCGATTCTCCAGGTTTCCGGGCTCAATCAGGACGATATCTGCGAGGTGGAGGGGACCTTTTATTCCCCGCAAAAGGCCTGATTCAAAAGGATTTTCTCCACAATTTGGGCTGGCGCCGGAATCTGGGTTACATATATCTTGACGCAGGGCCACGGCCGCAGGGCCTGCCACAACGAACGTGCGGCGCGCGCCGCCGAACAGGATGGACTCCATGGGCATCGAGCAATTCATCGACAACGAAGTGAAGGCGAACGACGTCGTGCTGTTCATGAAGGGCACGCCGCAGTTTCCGCAGTGCGGCTTCTCCGGCCAGGTCGTGCAGATCCTCGATCACCTCGGCGTGAGCTACAAAGGCATCAACGTGCTGGAATCCGACGAGATCCGGAACGGCATCAAGGCCTATTCGAACTGGCCGACCATTCCGCAGCTCTACGTGAAGGGCGAGTTCGTCGGCGGCTGCGACATCATCCGCGAGATGTTCCAGGCCGGTGAGTTGCAGCAGACGCTCACGGACAAGGGCGTTCTCGCCGCGCAGACGGCGTAACGCCGCTACATCCGCCCCGCTCGTCCCCGCACTCGGGTCCGGCTTGCAGCCGGCCCGAGCACAGGCTCCAGCGGGGACCCAGCGCAAAATAGTTCGCTTGCCACTTGCACCTGGATTCCCGCGTGCGCGGGAATGAGCGGAGCGAGCGGCGATGCGTGTGACACGCGCCTAGACCGGCACGAAGCGGTAGGCGCCGTCTTTCCGCTCGACGATGCCGATGCCCGGATAAGGCAGGTGGAAGCCGATCAGCGTCGAGCGATCGGCCGCGAGCCGGTCGAGCATCTTGCGCCGTGTCTCGACCGCCTGCTCCGGCACGTGGTCGGCGACCGGCCTCCACTCCGGATGCTCGAACGAGATCCGCTCGTGCGTGAGAACGTCGCCGCCGACGATCAGCCCGTCGCCGCCGGCAAGCGCGAGCGAGACGTGGCCCTGCGTGTGGCCCGGCGTGCTGATGACGCTGATGCCGGTGACGATATGGTCGCCCGGTTTGACCATCGTCACCTTGTCCTTGATCACCGCGTAATTGCGCCGCGCGCCGGTGACAAAGCCGGCGCGCTCGGCGGGCAGGCCGCGCAGCGCGTCATCGCCGTTCCAGAAACTCCATTCCGCCGCGGCAACGAAAAATTGGGCGTCCGGTATCATCAGGTCGTCGAGTTCATCCACCGTGCCCCAGAGATGATCGGGATGACCGTGGGTGAAGATCACTTTGGTGATCATGCCCTTGTCGATGCCGGCGGCCTTGAGATTGTCCCATAGTCTGCCGGCGGTGGGCATGAAGCGGTCGCCGGAACCCATGTCGACGAGGATCAAATCGTTTTCGGTGCGGATCAGCGTGATGTTGGTCGGCGAGTCGAATTGCGGCCCGGTGATCCCGGCCTCCTTGACCAGCGCAGCCCATGCCTCCGCCGGCGCCTCGGGCGCGAGGAAGCCGACCGGCAGCACCAGATGGCCGTCGCTCAACACCGTCACGTCGAAATCGCCGTGCTTGAACGAGACGGGCGTCCGCATCGCGAAGGCCGGCAGCCCTCGTGCGGCCAGCGCTGCCGCCGAGGCGGCAAGCAGCGTCCGTCGACTGATGATGGCCATGGTGAGATCGCCCCTCTCACGCGCGGGGATCACCCCGCCTTGAACCCCAAATAGCAAATCCCCCGCCTTGGGGGCAGGGGATTGGCCAACTCTTTATGGCTGCGAAACGCGGAACGCGTCAGCGCGAATAATATTCGACCACCAGATGCGGGTTCATCTGCACCGCATAGGGCACATCCGAGACGACCGGGATGCGGCTGAGCTGGGCGGTCATCTTGCCGGCGTCGACCTCGATATAGTCCGGCACGTCGCGCTCGGAGAGAGCCTGCGCTTCGAGCACCAGATTCATCTGCTTCGACTTTTCCTTGATCTCGACGACGTCGCCGACCTTCACGCGGTAGCTCGGGATGTTCACGCGCCGGCCGTTCACCTTGATGTGGCCGTGGTTGATGAACTGGCGCGCGGCGAACACCGTCGGCACGAACTTGGCGCGGAAGATGATGGCGTCCAGGCGGCGCTCAAGCAGGCCGATCATGTGGGCGCCCGAGTCGCCCTTCATGCGGATGGCCTCGTCATAGATGCCGCGGAACTGCTTCTCGGAGATATTGCCGTAGTAAAAGCGGAGCTTCTGCTTGGCCTTGAGCTGCACGCCGTAGTCGGAGAGCTTGCCCTTGCGGCGCTGGCCGTGCTGGCCGGGGCCGTATTCGCGCCGGTTGACCGGGCTCTTCGGGCGACCCCAGATGTTTTCGCCCATCCGGCGGTCGATCTTGTACTTGGATTCCATGCGCTTGGTCATCGCGTCCTCGCGTTTCAGTGCAACATTAAGGGTGAGGAACCGCGCTCTCCTCTGTTCCAGGTCTCCCCGGAACCGACAGGTCAGGCCTCGAAAGCGCAAGGCCCAGCCACGAGTCGCGAAACGCCCCATCCGGCAAAAACCGTGGGGCGCGCGGGTTTTAGGGGGGATAGAGACCCCTGTCAAACCCTTTGCAGCCGGGTAGCCCGATAGGGTGCGACGAGCCGTACCTTGCCGGGAACGGGGCCCTCGGGGCAATGTGGCGCAGTCAGACCGGGCCCATCTGGCAGTCATACGACTGCGATGTCGGACTGATCAAAGGCAAGGGGCCCCGCGATGACCCGACTGAACCCGCATCACCATCCATCCCTCAACCGCTGGCGGCGCGTCTGGCGTTCGTCGCGGCCGTCCGCCCTCGGCCTGGCGTTTGCGCTGGCCGTGGTGGGACCGCTCATGACCATGAGCCTGCTGCTGCCGCTTCCGCTGGTCCTGCCGGCCTTCGGTTTCTGGTCGCTGGCCTTCGCCGGGCTGATGGCCCTGCTGGCCTGGTGCCGCCCGCGTCCGCGCGCGGCCGACGCCGTAAACGCCTGGGACCTGGCCGGGGCCTTCACGTTGATCGGGTGCGCGGCGGCGATCCTGGGGGAGATCGAATATATGGTGGAGTTCGTTTGGCCGCTGACGCCGAAGGACAAGGCGCATGATTGAGATTTCGCATTTGCTGACGCCGCAGGCGCTCACGGCCTTCGTCCAGGTCATCGTCATCGACCTGGTGCTGGCCGGCGACAATGCCGTGATCATCGGGCTCGCCGCCGCGGGCCTGCCGAAGCACCAGCGCGGCCGCGCGATCCTGGTCGGTATTCTCGCCGCGACGGTGCTGCGCATCGCCTTCGCCTTCGTCGCCATCGAACTGCTGGCGATTGTCGGATTGCTGTTCGCCGGCGGCATCCTGCTGTTGTGGGTGTGCTGGAAGATGTGGCGCGAACTGCGCGGTCCGAACGGGGCGGAGACCGAAGCGGCGCTCACGGGCGGCGAGTGTCACGTCCCGCAGAAGACCTTTGCCCAGGCGGCGTGGCAGATCGTGGCGGCCGACGTGTCGATGTCGCTCGACAACGTGCTCGCCGTCGCCGGCGCCGCGCGCGAGCATCCGGCGGCGCTGGTCTTCGGACTCGGCCTGTCGATCGTGCTGATGGGCGTCGCGGCGAGCCTGATCGCGCGTCTGCTCAACAAGCACCGCTGGATCGCTTACGTGGGTCTCGTCATCATCCTCTATGTCGCCTGCGACATGATTTGGCGCGGCTTCTGGGAAATCCAGCCGCTGTTGGCGCACGGGCTTGGAAGCTAAATAGGCGTTGGCATCGCCACTCGTTCCGCTCATTCCCGCGAAAGCGGGAATCCAGCAGGCATTTTGCGCTGGGTGCCCGCTTTCGCGGGGACGAGCGGCTCACATCGTGCAAGCGCTTCGTTCTAGAACCCAAACTTCGCGAGCGCCTCGGCCAGTGTCGGCGACGGCACGTTGCCGGAGGTGAAGACGATCCGCGGCTTCGGTGGTGCCGATGCGGCGGCCGGCCGCTCGCGCAAGAGATCGCCGACGCGGCGCGCGATTGCCGGCGCCGGATCGATCCAGGCCACCGGCCACGGCGCATTGGCGCGGAAGCGGCCGATCAATAGCGGGTAATGCGTGCAAGCGAGCACGACGGTGTCGCAGCGCCGGCCGTCGCCGTCGACGAAGCAGGGCGCGATCTCGGCCTCGATGTCGGCGTCGCTCACCGGCTTGCCGGCGAACTCGGCCTCGGCGAAGCCGGCAAGGCGCGGCGAGCCGACCAGAACGACCTCGCAGCCATTGGCGAACTCGCGGATCAGCGCGCGCGTGTATTCCTGGCTGACGGTGGCCCGCGTGCCGAGCACGGCGATGCGCTGGCTCTTCGATTGCGCGCAGGCCGGCTTGATCGCCGGCACGGTGCCGACGAAGGGCACGGTGAAGCGCGCGCGCAGGTCTTTCAGCGCCAGCGTCGAGGCGGTGTTGCAGGCAATGACGATGAGATCGGGATTGTGCGCGGCGATCGCATCGCCGATCACCTGCGTGACGCGTGCGATGAGCTTGTCCTCGGCCAGATTGCCGTAGGGGAAGCCCGCGTCGTCCGCGACATAGACGTAGCGCGCGTCCGGCCGCGCCGCGATCACCTCGCGGAACACCGTGAGCCCGCCGACACCGGAATCGAAGATCAGGATCGTCAGAGGCGGGGTGAGCGGCATTGAAGAATCGTCGGAGCGGGTCGGCGCATGGGACTGACACCTAAGACACGGGCGTCCGCGGGTGACAATGGTCCCCTGAGCGGTCTCGGCAGGCGAGGGCTGTTGATATCATCGGCGCACGGGAATTGCATTTGACCGATGTGAAATAACCCGGCTGGAGCCCTGGCCGCCGACCAGCATGACGCGGCCGCGCTGACGGTGGCCGTGGGCGTCAATATCGTATCGGTGGTCGCGGAGGCCGGATTCAACTAACTGCTCCCGGAAAACCCGGTCCAATATCTGTTGTTCAAATAGACCCATTCGACTTTCGACGCGCGCGGCCTACCGCAGGGTCGCCGGACGCAAGCCGTTTAATCGAGGTGCGGGGCGCGAAAACGAAAATTCGAACGAGTTACGCCATGCATCTCAAGTCTTTGTCGCTGGCCGCGGGGCTGTTTCTGGCCTCGGCTGCGGCGGCTGCCGCCGCGCCGGCGGCTGTCACAAGCGATATCAATGTGCGCAGCGGTCCGGGAACCAAATACGCCGCCATCGGCTCCGTGCCGGCCGGCGCGACCGTGAATGTGCTGAGCTGCAACGGCGCCTGGTGCCGCATAGCCTTCGGCAACCGGCAGGGCTTCATCAACAACACCTATCTTGCGGCGGCCGACGAAGGGCCGGTCTACGGCGAAGGGCCGCCGGTCGTCTATGCCGGGCCGGTGTACGGCTACGGTTACGCCTGGGGACCCGGCTGGGGCTGGGGCGGAGGCTGGGGTGGGGGATGGCGCGGCGGCTGGCATGGCGGTGGGGGTTGGCACCGCCGCTGATCGCACCGCGCTGGCGCGGCCGGTCTAGCCGATGCGCGCCAGCAATTGCCCGAGCATCAACAGGCCTTGCGGCCAGTAGCCCAGCCGCGAGGCCGAGTTGATGTGGCCGAGCTCGCCGGCATTACAGAAGTCGCTGCCCCAGCTCTGTGCGAATTCTTGCGCGCGGGCGACGGTGACGTAGTCGTCATTGGTGCTCGCCACCACCAGCGACGGCACGGGAAAGCGCGCGCGCGGGATCGGGCCGAAGTTGCGCGTCGTCTCCGGTGTATGCGCGGGCGACTCCACATCGGACGGCGCGACGAGCAAAGCGGCCGCGACGCGGCCCTTCTGATTGCGCGCCGCCCAATGCGCGGCGAGCGAGCAGGAGAGACTGTGGCAGATCAGCACCGCCGGCCGCGTGCCGCGTGCGATCGCCGCGTCGAGATTGGCGAGCCAGTCGGGCAGTTTCGGATTGTCCCACTCGTCCTGCAGCACGCGCGTGGCGTTGCGGAACGAGAGGCACCAATAGGATTGCCAGTGATCGACGCCGGAATTGCCCAAGCCCGGCAGGATCAGGAAATCGAAATCGTTGGTGGCGTCGCGCATCGCGTTAGCGGACTCTTTTGTTGCGCATGATCTTGTCCGAAAGCCGGTCCCACCCCCGATCACGTCGGGGCAGGCCTTTTCGGGATCATGCGTTGCCGAACACCCGCTTGAAGATGGTGTCGACCTGCTTGAAATGATGCGCGAGATCGAAATTGTCTTCGAGCTCTTGGTCGCTGAGCTTGGCCTTCACGTCCGGATCGGCCTTGAGCAATCCGAGGAAGTCGTTGCTCTCGCCGCCCCACACCTTCATGGCGTTGCGCTGCACGAGGCGATAGGCATCTTCGCGGGCGACGCCTGCCTTGGTCAGCGCGATGAGGATGCGCTGCGAGTGGATCAGGCCGCCGAGCTTGTCGAGATTCTTCTGCATGTTCTGCGGATAGATCAGCCACTTGTCGATGAGGCCGGCGAGGCGACCGAGCGCGAAGTCGAGCGTCACCGTGGCGTCCGGGCCGATCATGCGTTCCACTGACGAGTGCGAGATGTCGCGCTCGTGCCAGAGCGCCACGTTCTCCATCGCCGGCATCGCGTAGCCGCGCACCATGCGGGCGAGGCCGGTCAGGTTCTCCGACAGCACCGGGTTGCGCTTGTGCGGCATCGCCGAGGAGCCCTTCTGCTTCTCAGAGAAGAACTCTTCCGCTTCGAGCACCTCGGTGCGCTGGAGATGGCGGATCTCGATGGCGAGGCGCTCGATGCAGGAGGCGATTACGCCGAGCGTCGCGAAATACATGGCGTGGCGGTCGCGCGGGATGATCTGCGTCGAGATCGGCTCGACGGTGAGGCCCATGGCCTTCGCCACGTACTCTTCGACGCGCGGATCGACCTGGGCGAAGGTGCCGACGGCGCCGGAGATGGCGCAGGTGGCGACTTCTTTACGCGCGGCGACCAGGCGTTCGCGGCAGCGCGCGAACTCGGCATAGGCCTGCGCGAGCTTGAGGCCGAAGGTGGTCGGCTCGGCATGGATGCCGTGCGAGCGGCCGACGGTCGGCGTGAGTTTGTGCTCGAAGGCGCGGCGCTTGAGGGCGGCGAGCAAGGTATCCACATCGGCGATGAGGATATCGGCGGCGCGCACGAGTTGCACGTTGAAGCAGGTGTCGAGCACGTCCGACGAGGTCATGCCGGAGTGCATGTAGCGCGCTTCCGGGCCGACGATCTCGGACACATGCGTGAGGAAGGCGATGACGTCGTGCTTGACCTCGGCCTCGATGGCGTCGATGCGGGCGACGTCGAATTTGGCGTCTTTGCCCTTGGCCCAGATCGTGGCCGCGGCCTCCTTGGGGATGACGCCGAGCTCGGCCATGGCCGAAGCGGCGTGCGCCTCGATCTCGAACCAGATGCGGAATTTGGTTTCCGGCGACCAGATCGCGGTCATCGCCGGGCGGGAATAGCGGGGGATCATGATTCAACCTTTTCGTCATTCCGGGGCGCTCGCGTGAGCGAGCGAACCCGGAATCCAGATACATAGTCTGTGCTCGCGGCTGGATTCCGGGTTCGCGCTGGCGCGCGCCCCGGAATGACAACCAAATTCACGCCGCTTCGCCGCGCACGGTCGCGGCGGCGGCGCGGATGGCGTCGATGTTGGCTTTGTAATTACCGCCCTTGAACACGGCGGAGCCGGCAACCAGCACATTGGCGCCGGCCCCGACCACGCGCGCGGTATTCTCCGGCGTCACGCCGCCGTCCACTTCGATGTCGATCGGGCGGCCGGCGACGAGGGCGCGCACCTGCGCGATCTTCTCGAGCGCGCCGGGGATGAAGGCCTGGCCGCCGAAGCCGGGATTGACCGACATCACCAGCACGAGATCGACCAGGTCGATGACGTTTTGCAGCGCGGAGACCGGCGTGCCGGGATTGAGCGTCACGCCGGCCTTCTTGCCGAGCGCGCGGATCGCCTGCAACGAGCGGTGGATGTGCGGGCCGGCCTCGACATGCACGGTGATGATGTCGGAGCCGGCCTTGGCGAAGGCCTCGAGATAAGGATCGCAAGGGCTGATCATCAGGTGCACGTCGAAGGTCTTCTTGCTGTGCGGGCGCAGCGCCTGCACGACGACGGGGCCCATCGAGATGTTGGGGACGAAATGCCCGTCCATCACGTCGACATGGATCCAGTCGGCACCGGCGGCCTCGATCGCGCGCACGTCCTCGCCCAGCTTGGCGAAATCGGCGGAGAGGATCGACGGCGAGATGATGAGGGGACGGGGCATGTTTCTTAAGGCCTCCAGACGCCGTCCGCCTAACACGGGCGGGCCTGCGGGGCAACGCGGGGACGGCGGCTTCTCCACCCGGCACTTTCATCGCCGAAACCGGCAAGAATTGCCGCCTGTCCTGCGCTACCACGGCTCCAAGCCGGCGCAAGATCTTGGAAAACGTCAAGCGCCACAAGGCTTTCCGCGTGGCCCGCGTGCTGGCCCGCGTCTTGCGAGGCCTGGCGCGGGGCGATCGACGCCGGCGCCGCCGGCGGGTTCGAGGACTGTGTCATGTCGTCAGTAAGCTCATCCGGAAGCTCACCTTCTTATCTGCAATCCTACATCCAATCCGGCGCGGCCTCCGCGACCGCGAGCAGCGATCCGCTCGCGGGCTTGGAGCAGATGCTTGCGGGGCTGGAAGGGTCGGGCGGCGGCTCATCGGGCGCCACGTCGACGCTCGGCAGTACGGCACTCACGAGCCAGCCGTTCCAGAGCAATACGCTCGCGACCTTGCTCTCGGCGCAGGGCCAGAGCGGCGCGAGCCAAAGCGGTGGCCTGCTGTCACAGATGGACACGGACGGCAACGGCTCCATCAGCGAGAGCGAGTTTGCAACGGCACTCGGCTCGGCCGGCATCAGTACGTCGAGCGCGGATGCTCTGTTCAACCAGCTGGACGCGAACGGCGACGGCACCGTCACCGGAAGCGAACTCGCCGCCGCGCATAAAGATGCCAGTAGCGGCGGCAGTGCCGGCGCGGCGGGTGGCTCAGGTTGCAGCGGCGGCGGCGGTGCGTCGGGGGGCAGCTCGGATGCGAACGGCACGACCACGACGACGACCACAACGGGCGCGGATGGTTCGACCACCACCACGACGACCTACGCCGACGGCTCGACGATGGTCTCGACCACGCCGCCGGCGCAGAACAGTGGCTCGTCGAACGGCGAGAGCGGCGGCAACAGCAACAACAGCAGTTCGCAGAACGGCAACAACTTGTTCGATCAGTTGATGAACATGCAGTCGCAGCTGTTGAATCAAGCCACGTCCACCGTGTCGGCGCTGATTTAATTCATTCGCCGATGTTGTGTGCTTGCCTCTCGGCCGTCATGCCCGGCTTTATGCCGGGCATCGACGGCTTGCTGTGATTCATTGCCCGGCCAAGCTGTAGCGCCGGTCTAAGTGGCTGACGCCTGCTGAAGCCGCCGCGCCAGCGGCTGCAGGAGTACGGGCATCAGAAAAATCGGGAACTGAGCCAGCGCGAAATAAAGCCACGCGACGTGCGGCAGCGACGCGCCGAGGGCCGCCATGACCACCCCGAGGTTACGGAACCCGGCGATTAGTCCGATCGCCAGCGCGCGGTTCGCGCCGGCGCGGATGAAGACCAGCGCGCTCAGGCCGGCCATGGCGCAGGTCACCACCACGATGAACCCGAACAATTTTAGCGCCAGCAGCGGGTCCGCCATGACCATTTGCGGCACGCCGTCCATCGCGGCGATGGCGAAGGCGAAAACGGAAAGAACGTTCAAGCCGTCGATCACGTCCTTCTGCCGCTCGATCCGCGCCTGTCCGGCTAATCGGCGGATCGCATAGGCCACCACGCCCGAGGCGGCGAAGAACAAGAATAGGTTGATGCCGAGATTGATCGGCGAGAATAGCGACGTGCCGAGGAACCAATAGCTGAAGGCAACCGTGGTGACCGGCGAGATGGCGCTCGCCAGGATCAGGGTCATCAGCGACAACGCGACGTCGAGGCCCATCAGCGCCGCGAAGGCGGCCGAGGAGGTGATCGGCCCGATCGCGGCATGCAGGATCATGATGGTGTAGAGCGCGGGAACCGTGCGCAGGTCCGTGAAGCTGTAGATCGTCCCGAACAGCAGCGGCAGCGCCAGCATCACCCACAGCGCGGCGGCGATCGCCAGGCCCGGCGCGCGCAGGTGGCTGCGGAACGCGCCCGGATCGGTGCGCAGGTAGGAAAACAGCAGCAGGACGAAGACTGTCTCGCCGAGATAGGGCTTCACGTAGGCGGCGATCTGGGGAACCGCGAGGCCGACGAAGACGGAACAAGCCAATGCGCGTGTGCCTTGCCGCCCGATCCACGCCAAAATGGCGGCGAGCCCACTCAGAATCGGCATTGAAGCATTGTCTCCGGCACGGTGTGGCCGCAGCGTCATAGCGCCAGGGGCGGGGCTGTTCCATATAAAAGGCTGCCCGCGCGGCGCGGACGGGGGGAGGCAAAGCAGCATGGCACGCACCGATGCGATCGTTCTCGGCGCAGGCACGGTGGGCACCTCGACCGCGCTGCATCTGGCCAAGCGGGGACTGAGCGTCGCGCTGGTGGACCGCGGCGGCGTGGGCGAACAGACCTCGTTCGGCAATGCCGGAATCATCGAAGGCAACACGATCTTTCCGCCGGCCTTTCCCTCCGACATCGGCGCGCTCGCGCGCATCGCGCTCAAGCGCGCGAGCGAGGCGAACTATCATTTTTCGTTTTTGCCGCAGATCGCGCCATGGCTGCTCGCCTTCCGCGCTGCATCTACTCCCGCGCGTCTCGCCGCGACGGCCCGGCTGATCCGGCCGCTGTTCTCAAAAGCGGTGGCGGAACACGAAGCGCTGATGGCGGAGTCCAACGCCGCGCACTATTTGCGCAAGACCGGATGGCTGAAGGTTTATCGCACCGAGAAAAGCTTTCGGGCGCTGCAGCGCGAATTGGATATGGCCGCGCAATTCGGTTTGCCGTTGCAGACGCTCGACACCGCCGGCGCGCTGGCGCTGGAGCCTTCGCTCAAACCCATCTTCCCGCACGCGGTGTTCTGGGCTCAGGCGGCGAGCGTGAGCAATCCTTACGGTCTCACGCGTGCTTATGCGGCGCGCTTCGCGGCGCTGGGCGGCATCACGCTCAACGGCGATGCGCGCACGCTGCACCGCAACGGCAACCGCTGGCGCGTCGACACGGATGAGGGCGCGCTCGATGCGTCGGAAGTGATCGTCGCACTCGGCCCGTGGTCGCGCGAACTGCTCGAGTCGCATGGCTTGCGGCTGCCGCTGGCGGTGAAGCGCGGCTACCACCGGCATTTCCGCGCGCAAGGCAATGCCGGCCTGTCGCGGCCGGTGCTTGACGGCGTGCCGGGCTATGTCGTCACTCCGATGGAGATGGGCCTGCGCATCACCAGTGGCGTCGAATTCGCGCCGCGCGACGCAGCCCCGACGCCTGTGCAGTTCGACCGCATCATGCCGCGCGTGCGCGAATTGTTTCCGATCGGCGAGCGCGCCGACGATCGCACCTGGATGGGTGCGCGTCCGAGCTTTCCGGATTCACGGCCGGTCATCGGCCGCGCGCCGGGTCTGGCTGGGCTCTGGCTCGCGATCGGTCACGCGCATTGGGGCCTGACGCTCGGTCCCGCGACCGGGCGCATGATTGCCGAGATGATGACGGGCGAACCGCCGTTCGTCGATCCGGCGCCCTTCCGCGCGGAGCGGTTTGGTGGTTAGGCCGTCATCCTTCGAGGCTCGCGCTTCGCGCTCGCACCTCAGGATGACGGATAGAGGTCTAATGCTGCGCGATCCCGGCCTCATGCCCCACGTCGCGCCACTGTTTGATCTCGGCTGAGATCATGCCCTGGAATTCCTCCGGCGTGGTGGCCGCCGCTGTCACGCCTTGCAGCGCCAGCTTCTCTTTCACGTCGGCCGTGCTCAGCGCCTCGCGCAGCGCGCCGTTGAGCTTGGCGACGACATCCTTCGGCGTCTTGCCGGGCGCCAGCATGCCGACCCATTGCACAGCGTCGACATCCGGATAACCCGCTTCGCGCAGCGTCGGCGCGTCGGGGAAATGGCTGTTGCGCTCGTCGCCGCCCGAGGCGAGCGCGCGCAACTTGCCGGCCTTGATCTGCGGCGCCGAGAGTTGCGTCGAGAGAACGGCGAACTGCGTCTCGTTCGAGATCAGCGACAGCACCGAGGGCGCGCCGCCGCGATAGGGCACTTCCAGCATCTTGATGCCGGCGCGCAGGCTGAACAGCTCCGTCACGAAGTGCGACTGGCTGTCGGTGCCCGGCGTCGCGTAAGTCAGCTTGCCCGGCTGCGCCTTGGCGAGCGCCACGAAGTCCTTCAGCGTCTTCGCCTGCACGGCCTCGCCGACCACAAACAAAAGCGGGTCGCGCACCAAAAGCCCAACCGCAGCGAGGTCGTGTTCCGTATCGTAGGGCAGCTTTGCGTTGGTCGCCGGCGTGACCGTGTGCGAGGAGGCGACCATCAGCAGCGTGTAACCGTCGGGCGCGGCTTTCGCTACGAGTTCGGTGCCGACAATGCCGCTGGCGCCGGGGCGATTGTCGATGATCACCGCCTGTCCGAGCTTCTGTTGCAGATAAGGCTGCACGATGCGCGCGACGTTGTCGTTCAGCCCACCGGCAGGGAACGGCACGATGATGCGGATGACGCGGTTTGGATAGGTGTCCGCGCTCGCCTGCAGCGGAAGCGCAAGAAATGCCGCCAAAACGGCGACGCATACGGCGGCGCGACGCCACCCCAATGTGATATTCACGTTTCCCACCTTGCGTTATGGATCGTTATCGATTTCTCTGTGCGCCCTTCGATACGCTAACACGGCCGCCGCGCAGATCATCCATCGTCTCGATCAGGAATGCCATTGTGGACAAGCGTCATCAAGTCATCATCGTCGGTGGAGGCCCCGTCGGCGTCGCGCTCGCCATCAGCCTCGGATTGCGCGGCATCGATTGCGCCCTGATCGAGACGCGCAAGGAGATGCACCGCATCCCCAAGGGCCAGAACCTGACGCAGCGCACGCTCGAGCATTTCGCGCTGTGGGGCATCGAGAAGGAACTGCGCGCGTCGCGGCTGATGCCGGCGGGACATCCAATCGGCGAGATCACCGCTTACGGCAATCTGATGAGCGAATACTGGCACGCTCCGGCCGGCCGCGAACTGGTGCGGCCGTATTACTTCACCGACAATGAGCGTCTGCCGCAATATCAGATGGAAATCGTGTTGCGAGCCAAGCTCGCGGCGATTCCGAATGTTCACAGGTTATACGGCTGGTCGGCGACGGACGTCGCGCAAGATGAGTCCGGCGTGCGCGTTTCGATCGCCGAAGAGAACGGAGAAGGCCGCGAGACCCTTGCCGCTGACTATGTCGTGGGCTGCGACGGTGCGCGGTCGCTGGTCCGCGATGCGGTGCGCATCGAACGCACCGTCACCGATTTCGACAAGTTCATGGTGCTGGTCGTCTTCCGCTCACGCGCACTGCACGAGTTGCTCAAGCGCTTCCCCGGGCGCTCGACCTATCGCGTCATGCATCCGGACTACGAGGGCTATTGGCAGTTCTTCGGCCGCATCGATGTCGGCGAGAGCTTTTTCTTTCACGCGCCGATCGCGCGCGACACCAAGCGCGAAGGCTTCGATTTCCGCGCGCCGCTGTTCAAGGCGGTGGGCGCGGAGTTCGCCGTCGATTTCGACTACACGGGCTTCTGGGAGCTGCGCAACGCGGTGGCGAACACGTATCGCGACGGCCGCGTGCTCATCGCCGGCGATGCGGCGCACAGCCATCCGCCCTATGGCGGCTTCGGTCTCAACAACGGGCTCGAGGACGCCATCAATCTCGGCTGGAAACTGGCGGCGAAGCTGCAAGGCTGGGGCGGCGAGGGGCTGTTGAATTCTTATTCCGATGAGCGGCAGCCGGTGTTCCGCGACGTGGCGAATGATTTCATCGCCGCGCGCGTCCGTGCCGAGGCCGAATTCCTCGCGCGCTACAATCCGGCACGCGACAAGGCCGCGTTCGAACAGGCCTGGGCCGCGCGCGAGGGCGATCTTGGCACGCGCGTTAACGCCTATGAGCCGAACTACGAAGGCTCGCCCGTCGTCGCCGGTCCACCGAACGGCAAGAGCGGCGCGCACGGCAAGCATCTCTTCGATGCGCGCGCGGGCCATCACCTTGCGCCGCAGCCATTGTCGTCTGGCCGCAACGTGTTCGAGGAATTGGGGAACGGCTTCACGCTGCTGGCCTTCGACGCGCCGGCAGGAGAAGCCGAACGCATCGAATCCGCGGCAAAATCGTTGGGTATTCCGCTTAAAATTGTGCGCGACAGTCTCGGCGGCGGCCGCGAGGCCTACGGCGGGCGCATGATCCTGGTGCGTCCCGATCAGTTCATCGCCTGGACCGGCGATGCCGCGCCGGCGGATGCGGAAGCTTTGTTGCGCAAGATTGCCGGGCGCTGAGGCGGAAGCGGTTCAACGCCGCACGCTGCTGTGCGCGAGCCGGCGCGGCAAAGTCGTGGGCCGCGGACCGGCATAGGCCGGGCGGCCGCGCGTTGGCGTGATCTCGCGAAAATCGAAGCGATCGCGGATGTGGGCGTTGAAGAAGATGCCTTTGGAGTAGGCGATGCCGAAATTGGCCGCGACGTCGCTGGGGACGTTCGCATATTCATAGACGCGGCCGGTGACAAAGGTCACCGTCAGCCTCTCACGATCCGCATCGTAGTGAAACCGTGCGATGACGCTCGAGGGCATGGTTGCCTCCCATGCTCGACTCAACGCGCTTGCCCGCGATTGGTTCGCTAGCCGAACTTGTCCTTCCAACTCGGCAGCGCGTTGGGGAAGGGCAGGGCCTTCGCCTCGTAAACGCCGCGGGCGATGGCGCGCGCCAGAACGTTGGCCGCGACCATGCCCAATTCGCTGAGCGAGTAAGTCGGGTTGGCGAGCTCCTTGTCACCCATGGCGGCGGCGAAGACAATGTCGCCGTCGAGCGGTGTATGCACCGGATAGATCGCCCGCGACATGCCGCTCTGCGCCATCACGGCGAGGCGCTTGCACTGCGTCTTGGACAGCTTCGCGTCGGTGACGACGATGGCGAGCGTCGTGTTCTCGCCCGGCTGGCCTTTGCTACGGAAGGCGAGCGCGTCAGGGGGAAACGATGACGGCCAGCCGCTGCCGCCGAATTCCTTGCCCTCTTCGAACGGCGCCGCCCAGAAATGCCGGCTGTTGCCGAGGGTGATGCTGCCGGCGGCGTTCGCGGCGACGAGGGCACCGACCAGCAGGCCTTCGCGCGTGCGCGCCGAGGCCGAGCCGATGCCGCCCTTCAGGTTGACGGTGGTGGCGCCGAGCCCGGCGCCGAGGCTGCCGAGGGCTACGTCGTCACCGGCGTTCCTGGCGGCCTCGTAGCCGAGCTCGCGATAGGGCGGATAGCGGCCCCAGTCTTTGTCGCCGCCGGAGAGGAGGTCGAACAGGATCGCGCCGGGCACGATGGGAACGGTCGCCTCGCGCACGCGGAAGCCGCGCCCCTGTTCGCGCAAATAAGCCTGCACGCCGGAGGCGGCGTCGAGCCCGAAAGCCGAGCCGCCGGAGATGAGGATGGCATCGATTCCCTCGACCGTCTGTGCCGGGTCGAGCAGGGCGGTCTCGCGCGTGCCGGGGCCGCCGCCGCGCACGTCGACGCTCGCCGCGACGGGATGATCGAAGATCACGGCCGTCGCGCCCGAGCCGAGCGAGACGTCGCCCGCGTGGCCCACGCGGACGCCGGGGATATCGATGATGTGGTTTCGCATGAAGACTCCTTCACCTCTCCCCGCATCGCGGGGAGAGGTCGACTTTCGAGCGTAGCGAGGAAGTCGGGTGAGGGGCAATGCACAGCCCCTCACCCGGCTCGCGCATAGCGCGTCGAAGACGCGCGTAAACGCGCTTAAGCCGGCGCTCGCCACCCTCTCCCCGTAAAGAACGGGGAGAGGGAAGAACAGCCCCCGGTCACCGCGCCATCACATCGCGGTCAGAAAGGCGATTGCCGGCTTGCCAGCGCCATAGAACCCGGCGCATCTATGTGTCCATGAACGGTAACGTCACGTACCTGGCGGCCCTCATCGCGGGCCTGGTCAGCTTTCTCTCCCCCTGCGTGCTGCCGCTGGTGCCGCCGTATCTGGTGTTTCTGGCCGGCACCTCGCTGGAGCGCTTTGCCGACAAGGAGCCGGAGGCGCGCGTGAAGCGCGAGACCGTGCTCGCCGCCGTGCTGTTCGTGCTCGGGTTCTCGACGGTGTTCGTGGCCTTGGGCGCCAGCGCCAGCGTCGTCGGCGCGCTCATCCGCGCCTATTCGGGCCCGCTCGCCACCATCGCCGGCGTCGTCATCATCATTATGGGATTGCACTTCCTCGGCGTGACCAAGATCGGTCTGCTGCATCGGGAAAAGCGCATGCAGGTGACCAAGCCGGTCGGCCTGTGGGGCGCCTATGTGATCGGGCTGGCATTCGCCTTCGGCTGGACGCCGTGCATCGGGCCGATCCTCGCGGCGATCCTGGCGGTCGCGGCCTCTTCCGACACGGTGGCCAAGGGTGCCAGCCTGCTCGCGGTCTATTCGCTGGGCTTGGGCATTCCCTTCGTCATCGCTGCCCTCGCCATCGAGCCCTTTGCTGCGTTCCTGGCGCGCTTCAAGCACTATCTCCACCGCGTCGAGCAGGCGATGGGCGCGCTTTTGGTGTTGACCGGCATCGCGTTCCTCACCGGCAGCATCAATCAGATGAGCGTGTGGCTGCTCGAGGCGTTCCCCGCGCTGGGGAAGATTGGGTAGCGCCAACACTTTCTTACTTGCAGCGAAGACAGCGTTGATCCATCACCCTGAGGTGCTCGGCGCGAATGCGCCGAGCCTGTCATCGGGCCGCGCTTCGCGCGGACCCCGTTGGCTCGCATCTCAGGATGACGGAGAGAGGTGGTCACCAAGCCGCCGAAAAAAAGCCCGCCACGCGGGCGGGCTTTTCGTAATGCGATCGGCGCCGCCTACTTCACGTTCGTACAATCCGAATTCGGGCACTCGACGTAATTGATCTTGCCGCTCGGGTCCTTCTTCCAGACGTACATCACGTAGTCGAGCTTGGTGATGTCGCCCTTCTTGTCGAACGCGAGATCGCCCAGCACCGTGTTGAAGTGCATGCCCGAATGCACCTTCTCGGCGACCTTTTTCGGATCGAGCGACTTGGCCGCTTCCGCCGCCTGCTTGATGATCTGGACGCCGGCATAGCTGTAGAGCGTGTAGGCTTCCGGCTCGAATTTCTTGGCGCGGAATTCCTCGACCACCTTCTTGGCTTCCGGCTTGTTGCGCGGATCCGGGCCGTAGGTCATCAGCGTGCCTTCCACGCCCGGGCCGCCGACGGAGGCGAATTCGTCGGACGTGATTCCGTCGCCGCCCATCAGCGGCGACTTGACGCCCTGGTCGCGCATCTGCCGCACGATCAGCCCGCCTTCGGTGTAGAGGCCGCCCCAGTAGATCAGGTCGGCGCCCGACTGCTTGATCTTGGAGACGAGCGCGGAATAGTCCTTCTCGCCGGTGTTGATGCCCTCGTACAGCACTTCCTTCATGCCGCCTTTGTTGATGGTCTTCTTCGCCTCGTCGGCAAGACCTTTGCCGTAGGTCGTCTTGTCGTGGACGATGGCGATCTTCTTGCCCTTGAAGTGCGCGAGGATGTACTCGCCGGCGACCTGGCCCTGCTGGTCGTCGCGGCCGCAGACGCGGAAGATGTTCCACATCTTGCGCTCGGTCACCGTTGGGTTGGTCGAAGCCGGCGTGATCTGAAGGATGCCGTTTTCCTGATAGACATCCGAGGACGGGATCGTGACGCCGGAATTATAATGGCCGATGACGAACTTCACGCCGTCGGCGGCGAACTTGTTGGCGACCGAGACGCCCTGCTTGGGATCGGAGGCGTCGTCGCCGTATTCCACCGTGATCTTCTGGCCGAGGATGCCGCCGGCCGCGTTGATGTCCGCCATGGCTTGGTCGACGCCGTTCCGCATCTGCGCGCCGGTGGCGGCGCTCGGTCCGGTGATCGGGCCGCCCATGCCGAACTTCACTTGCGCCGTGGCCGAACCCGCAGCGGCGACGGCGATGCCCAGCGCCAGGCCGAGAGTGCTGATTCTTTTCATATGTTTCCCCTTGAGAAGCGTGATCCATGCAAGCCGGCGATGTCGGCGCGATCCTACGTTACGACGTCTTTCGCCGCCAGCGCATCCAACCTTGGGCTTCATTGAGCCAGCGATATTGTCGCACCATCTGGGCGGCGCGCGCGGTGCGGAATCCAAGCAGTGCCAACGCCAGGCAGACGAGGCTGTCCACCAGGTAATAGTGCGGCGACAGCAGCGTGCCGCCGAACAGGCTGAAATGGATGAAGCGAACGGCCAGCCCTAAGATCAGCGCATAAATTATGACCTGCCAGATCGGGCGCCACGTGCCGGCGATGGCGCGGCCGGTCAGCCAGCCGGCGCCGCCGCCGAGAATGACGGTGACGAGCACGAAGACGCCGAACGACCCTTCCTCGTAGAGCAACTCCGGGACGGAGAAGGCGGTGGAGATCTGGTCCATCAGTGGCGCCCGCCTTCGAGATAGGCCGCCTTGATCTCCGGCCGCTCCAGCAGTTCGCGGCCTGTGCCGGACAGCGTGATGGCGCCGTTGACCATGACATAGCCGCGGTGGGCGAGCTTGAGTGCGTGATAGGCGTTCTGCTCGACCAGGAACACGGTGAGACCGCTCTCCGTGTTGAGCGCTCTGATGGCGTCGAAGATCTGCCGCACAATCAATGGCGCCAGGCCGAGCGAGGGCTCGTCGAGCAGCAACAGGCGCGGCCGCGCCATCAGCGCGCGCGCGATCGCCAGCATCTGCTGCTCGCCGCCGGAGAGCGTGCCGCCGCGCTGGGAGATGCGCTGCTTCAGGCGCGGGAAGAGCGCGAGCACGCGCTCGAGATCG
>DATARB010000208.1:0-1934 GCA_036264375.1 Pseudolabrys sp. | reverse complement strand
GAGCGCGGCCGTCTTGTCTACCAGGACGAAGCGGGGCTGCTCGATCTGCCCGCGCCGAAACTCTACGGCCGCCATCAATATGAGAATGCGGGGCTCGCCATCGCGGCGCTGCGCGCGATCGGCACCTTCAAAATTCCTGGCTCCGCCTTCGAGGCCGGAATGACCAAGGCCGACTGGCCGGCACGGCTGCAGCGTCTCGCGCATGGCAAGCTGACCGAGCTCGTGCCCGCCGGCAGCGAATTGTGGCTCGACGGCGGACACAATCCGGATGGCGGCCGCGCTATCGCTGCAACGCTCGCCGATCTCGAGGAGCGTGTCTCCCGTCCGCTGGTGATGATCGTCGGCATGCTGGCGAGCAAAGACTGCGAGGGCTTCCTGCGCAATTTCACCGGACTGGCGCGGCGCATGATCGCGGTGCCGGTGCCGGGCGCCGAGAAAGGCCTGCCTGCCGAAACGGTGGCCGATTGCGCAAGGTCGATTGGTTTGCCGTCCACCAGCCGCGACAATCTCGCTGAGGCGCTGGAGGCGGTGCGCAAACTCGATCTGGACCCGCCGCCGCGTATTCTCATCACGGGATCGTTGTATCTTGCGGGCGACGTGCTGCGCGAGAACGGCACGCCGCCGCAGTAAGGCGACGACCCGCGGCTATTTCTTTTTATTCGACGCGAGTTGCTGTTTCGACCAGACCGGCTCGTCGGACCCGTTGCCCCAGGCATAGGGCCGATAGAAATTGTGGATGCCGAAGCGCACGAACTTCTTCATCTCGTGCACCCAGTTTGGATGCACATAGACCGCGTGATAGTGCGTCGACGTGCCGACCGCGGTCTCGTAAAGCTTGCCGTCGAGCGTCTGCTTGGCGATGCGGTTGGCGCGCGCCCAGGCGGCGCGCTCGTTGATCGCTTTGCTCTTGCCATCGCAGGCGAATGTGAACTGGCAGGCGAGATGGCGCTGGGCATTCTGATAGACGACGCCGCAGACGTTATTCGGATAAAAGCCCGAGAACACGCGGTTCACCACCACCTGCGCCACCGCGATTTGCCCCTTCAGCGGCTCACTGCGCGCTTCGAAGTAAATGGCGTTAGCCAGGCAGCGCTCGGCCTTCGCCCGCTCCTTGCCTTCGAGATGCAGCCGTTCAGCCGGTGACGGCGGCGGCACGCCCGGCGCCGGCGGCGGCAGGATGGCGATCTGTTGCGGCAGCAAAATCTGCCCCAGCGACGGTGTGGTGCCCGTGGCAACGAGCGAACTCGGCATCGCCGTCGCGTCGACACTGGCGAGCCGGATCGGCGGGTCAGGCATGCCGGTCGCCGGCGCATGCGCCATGGCGGCCGTGGCAGGAGTTTCGTTCTTAGCCGTGCGGGTTGCCATGCTTGCAGGCGAGGCCATCGCCACTTGCACCGCATCGAGCTGACGCGCGGCGGCAAGCGCGGCGACCGGCGAAGGACTGTTCTTTGGACTCTCTTTGGCCACTGCGAGGCGTGGCGGCGCACGATCCGGAAGCGTCGCGACCTGGCTACGCGGGATCGGCACGGTCACGGACGCGGGTTGCGAGTCCGACCACGTGAACGACATGTTTTGCAGGCGCGCGCCGATTTCGCCGGGAATGTCGGCGACGTTCACGTGCGTGTCGTGAACGTATTCGGCAGCCGCTTCGACCACGCGCACGTTCATGAGATCGAGTGAAGCGATCGTCAGCGCCGTGCCGGCGAAGAAGAAACACAGGCGCTTGGCGCCGCGAAATAGCTTCTCTTCGATCGTCAGATCGAAGTCGGGATCAATGGTTCGTGTCAGCAATTTCCGCTCCCCCGCGTTGCCGAACGAAATCGTCTGTTCGTCAGTCGCGCGGGGATACTAGCGACGCTAAACGCGCATGCTCGGATTTTAAGAAATTTTTGACCAAACAAGGCAAACGTGCATGCTTAATTTAACCAATTAAA
>DATARB010000133.1:0-1858 GCA_036264375.1 Pseudolabrys sp. | reverse complement strand
CGCGCGCATCGACGCGCTCACCTTCGGCCTCGGCTCCGGCATCGCCGGCATCGCCGGCGTGGCGCTGTCGCAGATCGACAACGTGTCGCCCAACCTGGGGCAGGGCTACATCATCGACAGCTTCATGGTGGTGGTCTTCGGAGGGGTTGGAAATCTGTGGGGCACGCTGGTCGGCGCCTTCACCCTCGGCATCGCCAACAAATTCCTCGAGCCATATGCAGGCGCGGTACTCGGCAAGATCGCCATCCTCGTCTTCATCATCCTGTTCATCCAGAAGCGCCCGCGCGGCATGTTCGCGCTCAAGGGCCGGGCGGTGGAAGCGTGATGATCGAAGGGATCGCTCCCTCATGGTTCGAGAGGCGCGGCTCTGCCGCGCTCCTCACCATGAGGTCGCTTCTGAGCAGCCCTCATGCTGAGGAGCGAGCGAAGCTCGCGTCTCGAAGGATGAGGGCGGGGAGGAGGCCAACATGACCGGCGCCTTCCCGCTCACACGGCTGATCGACAAGGGCGCGGCAATTTTCCTGGTGCTGCTCGCGGCCTTCGCAATCGCGATCCCCGTACTCAATCTGCTGGTGCCGTCGGGTTCGGCGTTGCACGTCTCGACCTATCTCGTTGCGCTGTTCGGCAAATACATCTGCTACGGGATGCTGGCGCTCTCGATCGATCTCATTTGGGGCTACGCCGGAATTCTGTCACTCGGTCATGGCGCCTTCTTCGCCCTCGGCGGTTACGCCATGGGCATGTACCTGATGCGGCAGATCGGCACGCGCGGCGTCTACGCCAATCCGATCCTGCCAGACTTCATGGTGTTCCTGAACTGGCATGAATTGCCATTCTTCTGGTACGGCTTCAACCACTTCTCCTACGCGCTACTGATGATTGTGCTGGCGCCAGGCCTGCTGGCCTTCGTATTCGGCTGGTTCGCGTTCCGCAGCCGCGTCACCGGTGTCTATCTCTCGATCATCACGCAGGCGATGACCTATGCGTTGATGCTCGCCTTTTTCCGTAACGATTTCGGCTTCGGCGGCAATAACGGCCTGACCGACTTCAAGGACATCCTCGGCTTCAACGTGCAGGCGGAGGGCACGCGCAACGCGCTGCTGGTGATTTCGTGCATCGCGCTGGCGCTGTGCTTCCTCATCTGCCGGGCCATCGTCACCTCCAAGTTCGGCAAGGTGCTCGTCGCGATCCGCGACGCGGAGGCGCGCACGCGCTTCATCGGATACCGGGTCGAGAACTACAAGCTGTTCGTGTTCACGCTGTCGGCCTGTATGGCGGGCGTCGCCGGCGCGCTCTATGTGCCGCAGGTCGGCATCATCAACCCGAGCGAATTCCAGCCGGGCAACTCGATCGAAGCCGTGATCTGGGTGGCGGTCGGCGGCCGCGGCACGCTCACCGGCGCGGTGCTCGGCGCGCTCGTGGTCAACTACGCCAAGACCTCTTTCACTTCCGGCGCGCTCGCGCCGTACTGGCTGTTCATGCTCGGCGGGCTGTTCGTGGCCGTGACGCTGTTCCTGCCGCGCGGCATCATCGGGACGTTGAAAAACGGCCTCGATCAGCGCGCCGCGCGCTCGGCCGCGGCGGAAGATGGCGTCGAGACCAGCATCACGCCGGCGGCGGCGCCGCGCGCGGCGGAGTAGGGCCATGGCAGCGAAGACCACCTCCGCGCTTTTGTATCTCGACGGCATCTCGGTGTCGTTCGACGGCTTCAAGGCGTTGAACTCGCTCTCCTTCGCCGTCGAGCCGGGCGAGATGCGCGCCATCATCGGTCCCAACGGCGCCGGCAAGACGACGATGATGGACGTCGTCACCGGCAAGACACGGCCCGATACGGGTGACGTCTACTTCCAGCAGGGCG
>DATARB010000091.1:0-31118 GCA_036264375.1 Pseudolabrys sp. | reverse complement strand
GGCGACGGCGCGGCTGGCTGGTATTCACGCAGATCCTGCTGCTGGTCGCGATCGTCTTTCTCGGCTCGTGCAATCCGGCAACCGCGCCCGGCCTCGTCGCCTTCGGCGCGCTGCTGGTCGCCGCCGCCTCGGCGACGCAGGACATCGTCGTCGATGCCTTCCGTGTCGAGAGCCTGCCGGAGAACGAGCAGGCGGCCGGCATGGCCTCCTACGTCGCGGCCTATCGCATCGGCATGCTGGCCTCGACCGCGGGGGCGCTGTTCGTGGTAAGCGGCTTCCACGCCAAGGGCTTCGACACGCAGGCGGCCTGGCACTGGGGCTATGTCTCGATGGCGGCGCTGGTGCTGATCGGCACAGCGACGGCGCTGCTCGCCACCGAGCCCGAGCGCTCGCTGCTCGCCGAAGCGGCGCATGCGCACCAGAAGCGCTTTGCGCGCGTGGCCGAGGCCGCCGTCGGCGCTTTCAAGGATTTCCTCACAACCGAGATGGCCTTCGTCGCGCTGGCCTTCGTGGTGCTGTTCAAATTCACCGACGCGCTGTCGGGCGCAATGACGGCGCCCTTCGTCATCGACCTCGGCTTCACGCGCAACGAATACGCGGCGATCGTCAAAGGCGTCGGGCTCGCCGCGCTATTGCTCGGCGGCTTTGCCGGCGGCTTCATCGCGCGCGCCTTTCCGCTCGCCACCAGCCTGTGGATCGGCGGCATCCTCCAGGCGGCGGCCAATCTCTCGTTCTCTTGGCTCGCGCATGCCGGCACCGACCAGACCGCGCTCGCCATCGCCATCACGGTGGAGAATTTCACCAGCGCTATCGGCACTGTGATGTTCGTCGCTTACCTGTCGGCGCTCTGCCAGAACCCGCTGCACACGGCGACGCAATATGCGCTGCTCACCGCGCTCGCTGCCGTTGGACGAACGTATCTCTCATCGGGCGCAGGCTTCATCGCCGAGCGTAGCGGCTGGGTGTGGTTCTTCATCATCTGCGCGCTCGCAGGTCTGCCGAGCCTGCTGCTGTTGTGGTGGCTGCAGGCGCGCGGACATTTCGCCAAGCTTACGGCGAAGAAGCCATAACTACGCCACGGTTCCCATACCACCGGCGCGGGCTTTCGCGCGGAACGATGATTTGCGCGCGGCGTTGGCCCTGCGGACATTTCAAGGAGGTTCTCATGCGCTCTTATCTTGCGCTCGCGATATTCTCAGGCTGCGCGCTCACCAGCGTCACTTTGTATGCACCGGCAGCAAAGGCCGACTGGCATAGTCCGCACGTCTATCGTGAAACAAACGGCGACTGGACCAACGTCGAATACGACGACGGCGTCTGCCATTACAAATTCGCGCACAATTCCTGGGACAATGAAACCCACGTCAATCGCTGGGGCGATTGTGCGCGCGTCGCCGTGGGTCCCAATGGCGAGGCCATGCCGGTTGCTCCGGCGCCCGTCATCGTGCCCGTTCCGAATGATGAGGACTAGGGCACTGCATCTCAGCCGTCATGCCCGGCTTTATGCCGGGCATCCACGTCTTTCCGCGATTAAAAAGAAAGTAAGACGTGGATGGCCGGGACAAACCCGGCCATGACGGTGTGGATGCGCCGCGCGTCGCGCCTGAACCGATTTAAAACAACGTGCGTTGCTTGATGGCCGCGGCGAGCGTGCCTTCGTCGAGGTAATCAAGCTCGCCGCCGACGGGCACGCCGTGTGCCAGCCGCGTCACCTTCACATTGGCATCCTGCAACAATTCGGTGATGTAGTGCGCAGTGGTCTGGCCATCGACCGTCGCGTTAAGCGCAAGGATGACTTCCTTGATCGGCTCGGCGTGCACGCGCGAGATCAGCGCATCGATGCTCAAATCTTGTGGGCCGACGCCGTCGAGCGGCGACAGCGTGCCGCCGAGGACGTGATAGCGGCTGTTCACCGCATGCGCGCGCTCGAGCGCCCAGAGGTCGGCGACGTCCGCGACGACGACGATGATCGAGGGATCGCGGCGCGCATCCGTGCAGACGGTGCACGGATTCTGCGTATCGATGTTGCCGCAGATCTTGCAGACCTCGATCTTCTCCATCGCCGTCTGCAGGGCCGATGTGAGCGGCGCCATCAGCGCCTCGCGCTTCTTGATGAGATGCAGCGCCGCGCGCCGCGCCGAGCGCGGACCCAAGCCCGGCAGGCGCGCCAGCAGTTGGATCAGGCGCTCGATTTCAGGTCCGGCAACGGCGCTGGGCATGGGTTCAACTCGTCATGGCCGGGCTTGTCCCGGCCATCCACGTTCTTTCTTAATTGAAATTCCCCAAGACGTGGATGCCCGGCACAAGGCCGGGCATGACGACCGAGAGGCTGTCGCAAATCATAGTCACCCCAAACCCAAGCCCGGGGGCAGCGGCAGGCCGCCGGTGAGGCCCTGCATCTTCTCCTGCATCACGGCCTCCCCTCTGCGGCGGGCATCGGCGTGCGCGGCGACCAGAAGATCTTCCAATATCTCTTTGTCCGACGGCTTCATCAGCGAGTCGTCGATCGTAACGCCTTTGAGGTCACCTTTGGCGGTGAGCTTCACCGTCACCATGCCGCCGCCGGCGGTGCCCTCGACCTCGATGGTGTCGAGCTCCGCCTGCAGAGCCTGCATCTTCGATTGCAGCTGCGCGGCCTGCTTCATCAGACCCAGGAAATCGGCCATGGCTCATACCTTTCTGCGCATGATCTTATCCGAAAACCGGGTCCCACTTGTCGGGATCATGCGCTAATCCTCGTCTTCTTCGTCGGGAGCGGCGTCCGGTGCCGCTTCAACAGATTCAGGCGTGTTCTGCGTAACCCCCACGATCTTCGCGCCGGGGAAGCGGCTCAGCACCGCCTGCACCAGCGGATCGCTCTGTACCCCGCGCTCAACCTCGGCGCGCTGCTCCTCGATCCGCTCGCGCACGGTGGCGGCGCCCTGCTCCTTCGAGATCACCACGATCCAGCGCTTGCCGGTCCACCCGGTCAATTTGCGCTGAAGGTCGTGCACCAGCGTACGCGGCGCGGAAGGCTCCAGAGTGATCTCGAGCTGGCCATCCTCGCAACGCACCAGACGCACGTCGCGCTCCAACGACAGGCGCATGGAAATATCGCGCTTCTCGGCGACGAGGGCGATGATCGCCTCGAAGTTGCCGAGCGATAGCGTCGGCGCGGCCTGCGGCCCGCCATTGTCGAGCATGGCCACCGGGTCATCCGCTTGGCGCGGCGACGCGGCGGCGGATGAACGCGGCGCGCCGCGCGGCGCTTCGTATCGCGGCGCGACGCTCTGCGATGCGGACGGCCCGGCGTTGACGCCGCCGCCATTGCTCTGCGGACGCGCGGGCGCACCACCGCCATTGTCGCTGCCGAGCGAGCGGATCACTTCATCGGGCGTCGGCAGGTCGGCGGAATATGCGATGCGCACCAGCACCATCTCAGCGGCGGCAACCGGGCGGCCGGAGGATTGCACTTCGCCGACGCCCTTCAACAGCATCTGCCATGTGCGCGACAGCACGCGCATCGAAAGCTGCGCGGCGAAAGCGCGGCCGCGCGTGCGCTCGGCCTCCGACAGCGACACGTCGTCGGCCACCGAGGGCACGACCTTTACCCGCGTCACAAAATGGGTGAACTCAGCCAGATCGCTTAACACCACCGCGGGATCAGCGCCGATGTCGTATTGCGCGCGCAGTTCGGTGAGCGCCGTGGCGATGTCGCCTTTCATCAGCGCCTCGAACAGATCGACCACGCGCACGCGGTCGGCGAGACCGAGCATCTGCCGCACGTCCTCGGCGCGCACCGGGCCGGCGGCATGGGCAATCGCCTGATCGAGCAGTGACAGCGAGTCGCGCACCGAGCCTTCGGCCGCGCGCGCAATGAGCGCCAGCGCCGCCTCCTCGATCTCGACGTGCTCCTTCTCGGCGATGCCGGCGAGATGCTTGACCAGCACCGAGGCATCGACGCGGCGCAGATCGAAGCGCTGGCAGCGCGACAGCACAGTTACCGGCACCTTCCGGATTTCGGTGGTGGCGAAGATGAACTTGGCGTGCGGCGGCGGCTCTTCCAGCGTCTTCAACAGCGCGTTGAAGGCGGCGCCGGAGAGCATGTGCACTTCGTCGAGGATGTAGACCTTGTAGCGCGCCGACACCGGCGCGTAGCGGATGGCGTCGTTGATCTGGCGCACGTCGTCCACGCTGTTGTGCGAGGCAGCGTCCATCTCCAGCACGTCGATGTGGCGGCTTTCGATGATGGCCTGATCCTGTACGCCCATGACCGGCATGTGGATGGTCGGGCCGGTGATCGAGCCGTCCGGCAGTTCGTAATTGAGCGCGCGGGCGAGGATGCGGGCGGTCGTCGTCTTGCCGACGCCGCGGACGCCGGTGAGGATCCAGGCCTGCGGGATGCGGCCGGTCTCGAAGGCGTTCGAGATCGTGCGTACCATCGGCTCCTGGCCGATGAGGTCCTCGAAGCTGGCGGGGCGATACTTGCGGGCGAGCACGCGGTAGCCCGCGTTCCCCGGCTCCTCGGCCGGGGCGGAACCAGGAGCGGCTGGTTTCGCGGGCTCGTTCATGCGTCCATTCTTGCAGCGATTGGCCACCGAGGCCACCCGCTGACGAGCGGCGGGAGGCTTCACGGCCAAGCGAATCGTGGAAAAAAGGGTGGGAGGCTGACGAGCGACCCGATCCGTGCTCGTTAGGGCTGCTTCCTTCCGGACCTGACCCGGTTGGCGAGTGGCTCGTCCACCGCCAACCTCCCGGGGCCCTATATCGGGCCATCGGCGGGAGAAAGCAAGCTGACCTATTTCGTGTCATGGCCGGGCTTGTCCCGGCCATCTCGCTCAGGCAGGCACTGTGCCATCCTAAGCGGGGTCACATCGGAAGTCGGGCTTTCCCGACTTCCGCACAAAAAATGCTGCAAGCCGGGTAAACCCGACTTGCAGTGACTAGCCCGGTGATGACAAAAAATTATGGCCTCCACACCGTGACAGAATCCCAGGTGACCTTCTCCCTCCACCCGCAACTTGCGGCCGACACCGTGCCCGTCGGCGACCTGCCGCTGTCGCGCGTGCTGCTGGCGAACGACGCCAATTACCCGTGGCTGATCCTGGTGCCGCGGCTGCCGGCGCTAACCGAGATCATCGACCTGGAGGAGAACGCGCAGATCCAGCTCCTCAACGAGATCGCCGCCGCATCCGACGCGCTCAAAGACCTCACCGCCTGCGACAAGCTCAACATCGCCGCACTCGGCAACATGGTCGCGCAATTGCACGTGCACGTGATTGCACGCAGCCGGAGTGACGCCGCGTGGCCGAAGCCGGTCTGGGGCGCAGCGGCGCCGAAGGCCTATGACGAGGCTATGCGCGAGGCGCTGATCGCCGACCTGAGGCGCGCGCTTCAAATCGGAGCCGCGCGCGACTAGGGTTGCCCCGTCGCGTCAAGGAGTTCCCCCATGAGTTTCCGCATCGCCGTCGTGCAGCCGATTGCCAATCCAATCGGCGAGGACGAGAAGAACGTCGCCGACGCGGTGAACTTCATCGCCCGCGCCAAGGCGGAAGGCGCCGATTTCATCTGCTTCCCCGAGACCTATCCCGGGCCGTGGCGCATGCCGGCGACCTTCGATCCGACGCCGCGCATCGCCGAGGCCGCGGCCAAGCACGGCATCAACGCCGTCTACGGCACCATCGAGCCGATCAGCCACAACGAAGGTACCGCCTACAACTTGATCTGCATGGCCTATGGCGACGGCCGCCCGCCGGTCTCCTATCGCCGCACCCATCCGAACGGGCCGTGGATCTACACCGGCGGCAAGTGGTGGGAATTCCAATATGTGCCGGGCGACGAATTCCCGGTTTTCGACACCAAGCACGGCAAAGTCGGGCTGGCGATGTGCAGCGAGGCCTATATGCCGGAGGTGACGCGCGCGCTGGCGTTGCGCGGCGCCGAATTGATTTTCCTGCCCGCCGGCACCGACAAGGCGAAGCTCTGGGCAAGCTGGCGCAACCTCATCTGGTCGCGCGCGATCGAGAACCTCGCCGTCGTCGTCACCACGCAGAATCTGTTCAGCCATGCCGAGCGAGGCCTCGCCATGGTGGCGACGCCGGAGGAGATCATCTTCGAAAGCACGGCCGCCGGGCTGTTCTTCGTCGATGTCAGCCTCGACCGCGCGCGCGAGATGCGCAACACGCAGGACAGCGTCACCTCGGCGAAGAATTACGGCGCCAAGCAAGGCGTGCTCGGCCCGCAATGGCAACGGCCCGAACTACGCGCGGCGATTTATCAGGTGGAGTGATTCTTTCTTCCCTCTCCCCGCTTGCGGGGAGAGGGTGGCGAGCGCGGCAGCGCGAGCGGGGTGAGGGGCGATTTCTGGAGCTCAGAATTGTGACAACGCCCCCTCACCCGACGCCCTTCGCCCTGACGGGCTCAGCGCGTCGACCTCTCCCCGCAAGCGGCGAGAGGTGAAGCATGGTGCATTGCACAGACTCACACGCCGTGCCAGTTTCCGCGCCAATGTCCCCTCGTCCCGATCTCGGCCCAAAACCGCGCCTTGGATACACCGACAGCCGCATCGAGCGCGCCGCCGAACGGCGCTCCGATAGCGCCGCCGTCGCCGCGCTCGCGGCCGATCCGCTTGCCCGCGCCTATGTCATGGGCGGCGACCTGATCGTCCTGAAAAAGGCCGCGCCGCTCAACGACGCGCTGTTTACGATGGGCGACGCAAAGGCGCTGGGCGAGGCGCCGGAAGCCGTGTTCCTGGGTCTTCTCGATGGCGCGCCCCGCTTCGGCGTCGGCATCGGTCCGCAGACGGCAGAGGCGCTGAAAGCGCGTGACGATCTCGTGATTACGGACCTGCGCTCGATCGCCGTGCAAGGTTTGGTCGAGGCGGAGCATCTGCCGCCAATCGCCGAGGCCAAGGCGGTGCTGCACTGGCATCTGCGCCATCGCTTCTGCTCGAACTGCGGCGCGCCCACGCAGGTGGTGAACGCGGGCTGGCGGCGCGATTGCCCGTCCTGCAACACCGAACATTTCCCGCGCACCGATCCCGTCGTGATCATGCTGGCCGTGGACGGCAGCGAGCGCTGCCTGCTCGGCCGCTCGCCCCGTTTCCTGCCCACCATGTGGTCCTGCCTCGCCGGCTTCATCGAGCCCGGCGAATCGATCGAGGACGCGGTGCGCCGCGAGACCCTGGAGGAGGCCGGCATCGCCTGCGGCCGCGTGACCTTCTTCGGCTCGCAGCCCTGGCCGTTCCCCTCTTCGCTGATGATCGGCTGTCATGCAGAAGCCGCGACCACCAATATTGTGGTGGATCATGCGGAACTGGAAGACGCCCGCTGGTTTAGCAAGGACGAAGTGACGGACATGCTGATGCGGCGCCACAAAGACGGCTTGACCACGCCGCCGCCGGTGGCGATCGCGCATCACATCATCCGCGCCTGGGTGGACGACGAGATCCGATTTGACTGACCGCGCCAAGATGCCTCCGAAGATCCTCTGCGCCGGCGGCGCGGTGCAGGACAGCATCATGCGGGTCGATTCGTTTCCGGAAGCCGGCGCCAAGATGCAGGCGTCCGATTACGTCACCACCACCGGCGGACAATCCGGCAACGCGGCTGTGGCGATCGCGCGGCTCGGCGCGGCGGTGAGTTATGCCGGTCCGCTCGGCAGCGAGCAGGATGACGTCGCGACCTATGTCGTGACCGCGCTGATGCGCGAGGGCATCGACTGCACCCATGTAGTGCGGGTGCCGGACGGCAAGTCATCGGTGTCGCTGATCATGATCGATGCCACGGGCGAGAAGATGATCGCCACGCGGCGCGGCAAAAGCTTGAGCGGCGTTGGGCCTCGCGACGCCGAGGCCGCGGTGGCAGCGGTCGATGCCGTACTGCTCGACAACCGTTATCCGGACTTCGCGCTGCCCATCGCTTTCGCAGCGCAGGCGCGCGGCATCCCGCGCGTGCTCGACTTCGACTATGGCGCGCCGGCGGACGATCCGTTGCTGCTGGCTTCGACACACGTCATCGCCTCGACCGAGGCGGTGCGCCAAAGCAGCGGCTCGAAAGACATCGGCGCGGGCCTGAAGACTCTCGCCAAGCACTACAAAGGCTTCCTCGCGGTCACCAATGGGCCCGAGGGCGTCTATTGGCTCGAAGACGGCCAGGTGCGCCACATGGATGCGTTCAAGGTCGAGGCGATCGATACGCTCGGCGCCGGCGATACGTTCCACGGCGCTTTCACATTCCGGCTGGTCGAGACCGGCGATGTGATCGAAGCCATGCGCTTCGCGGCGGCGGCGGCGGCGATCAAATGCACGCGCTTCGGCGGGCTGATGGGCGCGGCCACGCGCAAAGAGGTCGACGCGTTCTTGAAGGAACGGGCGGCGTAACGCGCCCCGGAATGACAAACTACTTCTTCGATGGGCACGGCGCTCCACACGGAGCGCAGGCGCCGGCGAAATCTTCCGGCGACACGGCGCGGCCGCTCGACGGACTGGTGAGGTGCTGCACCACGATCAGCGCGAGACTAAGCACCACAAAGGCGATGTATGTCCTTCGCATCGGTTTACTCCCGCGACAGGCCGAAGAGCGGGCGCAGGCGGATGCCGATGATGCATCCCGGCAGCGCGGCGAGAAACCACACCCAGCCATGTACCGAGCCTGACGCGACACCGCCGACGAAAGCGCCGATGTTGCAGCCAAACCCAAGACGCGCGCCCCAGCCCATCAGCAATCCGCCGATGCCGGCGGCGAGCAGCGACTTTGCCGGCGGCCAGGCATTGCGTGCGAACGGCTTGGTGGCAGCCGCCGCGGCCATGGCGCCGAACAGCATTCCGAAATCGGTGAGGCTCGACGTGTCCGAGAGCACGGAATTGGCGAGCGCCTGTTTCGGTCCCGGCCATTGCCAGAACGGCGCGTTCGACAGATCGAAGCCGAGCGCCGTCGCGGCCTTGGCGCCCCACAGCGTATAGCCGAAGGTGATGCTCCACGGATGCCCGCCGAAAGCAAACACGAACACGCAGAGGAGGCCGATGATGATGCCGCCGATGATGTAATTGCGCGACGGCCGCCATGCGGCGCCACGCCTGCGCGCGACCGCGATGATGATCGCGGCGGCGACGGCGATGCTGACAAGCGTCGCCGCAAGGCCGCCCCAGGGGCCGAGATAATCCGACGCCAGCACCGGATCGATGCCGCCGAGCGCCAGGAACGGCGGCAAAGAAACACTGCCGAGCACGCTGCCGATGATGAAGAACAACAGCGTGACCAGCATGCGGCCCGAGCCGCCGCCGACCGTGTAGAGCGTGCCGGAGCCGCAGCCATTGGCGAGTTGCATGCCGATGCCGAACACGAAGGCGCCGATGATGAGTGAAGCGCCAAGCGGCGCGATGGCGCCGCCGTAGTCCGCCCTCAGGGCCGCGACCGGCACCACCGCCACGGCGGCGATGGCGATGACGATCAAGCCGCCGATCATGCCGCCGGCCTCCCCGCGCGTGAGGAAACGGCGCCAGGACGCCGTGTAGCTGAATTCGGCCTTGAGGAAGGCGATGCCGAGCGCGAAGCCGCCGGCAAGCAGCGCAGCCGAGGCGTATTGGCCGTCGAGCACCACGAGCGCGACCAGGATGGCAGTCGCCCCGACCGACAGGCCGAGGAATAGACCATCGATGCCGCTCGCGCGTACGTCAGGCGCGGTCAGAGTTGCCGTGGACATTTACAGAACCCCGAAACTTCTAAGCTTGCCAGAGCCGCAAGCCTCTCACCGTCGTCCTGAGGTGCCCGCGCGCAGCGCGGACCTCGAAGGATGAACGGCCGCGGACTCAGTGCCCGTCATCCTTCGAGGCTCGCTACGCTCGCACCTCAGGATGACGGTGAGAATCCGTTACGAGCCGAGGCCGAGCGCCTTCTTCAAGTCATCCCATTTGGTGCGCGAGGATTCAACAGGCCGGTGCGCGTCGGCGCTCCAATCCACCATGGACCCGTCATAGACGCGCACCTGCGGACGGCCGAGCATTTCGTGCAGCACGAACCAGTCGGTGGCCGCCCAGTGGCCGGTGTTGCAATAGCTCACCACCGGCTTGCCCGCCGGCACCTGCGCGGCGATGGCGGCCAACTCGGTCTTCGGCTTCAGCCTGTTGGTCTTGGCGTCGTAGAACTCGGCGCTGTCGAGGCTGCGCGCGCCGGGGATATGGCCATAGGCGGCAACGGCGGGCGCCTTGTCCTTGCCGGCGAAGAACGCGGGCGGCCGGGCGTCAATGAACGTGGCGTTGCCCGCGGCCTGCTCCTTCACCGCCTCAGAGCCGTCCAACAACAGGCTCTTATCGAGCGTCGCGGTGAAGATCTTCGGCGACGGCGCCTTGATGCCGGTCTCGACCGGCAGGCCCGCCTCCCTCCAGGCGGCAACGCCGCCATCGAGGATCGAGACCCTGCTCACGCCGGCGACCTTCAGTGTCCAGTAGACGCGCGCCGCCGAGCCGAAATCCGAATAGCTGACGCCCGCGGGAACCACGACCACGCGCGTATCCTCGTCGATGCCGGTGTCGCCGATCAGCTTCTCGAGTTGCGGCACGCTCGGCAGCACGAAGGGGACGTTGTTGCGGGTCACGCGCCAGCCGTCCTTGTCGTAATCGCTGTGCACACTGCCGGGGATATGCGCCTCGGCGTAGGCCTTCTCGGCGCCGCCATCGATGGCCGAGCGGATGTCGAGCACCACCAGGTCGGCATCATGCAGATGGCTGTTGAGCCATGCGACGCTCACCAGCGGCTGGGCGTCCTCGGCGGCGGCCGGCACCAGCGGCGCCGCCAGTGCTACGACGAGCGCCGCCACGGCGGCGAGCCCAGGCCACAGCGGAGCGAGGTTGATAGAGACGATTTTTCTCATGGCATTGCGTCCAACGCCTGCTGATCAAAGTATGCGATGAAATTTTGGGCTTGAAATAGAATATTTTTCTATATAAACACAGTGAGCTCCCTCAAATAAGAAGATTATTCTAATTTATGGGAAGGAGGAGATTGCATGTCCTCCACTGTAAGGGAATGAGAGAATGGATGCCATCGATCGAAAGATTCTCGCCGTCGTGCAGCAGGACGCCTCTCTATCCGTCGCCGAAATCGGCCAGCGCGTGGGCTTGTCCTCGACGCCGTGCTGGAAGCGCCTGCAGCGCCTGGAGGCGGACGGCGTCATCACCCGCCGGGTCGCCATCATCGATCCGGAAAAGGTCGGGCTCGGCATCACCGTATTTGTGTCGGTCGAAACCGGCGACCACTCCGAGGACTGGCTGAAGCGCTTCGCCGAAGTGGTCAGCGCCATGCCCGAGGTGATGGAGTTCTACCGCATGGCCGGCGACGTCGACTACATGCTGCGCGTAGTCGTGCACGACATGCAGGGCTACGACGGCTTCTACAAGAAGCTGATCGCAACCGTGCCGCTGAAGAACGTCACCTCGCGGTTCGCCATGGAGCGGATCAAATCGACGACGGCCCTGCCGATCGGCACCGAGGCACGGCAACCGGCATAACCGTCAACTTGAGCAAGAGGTGCCGTTGTAGGACGGCGCCGTGATGCGCGGCATCATGTACATCTGGTCGGACAGATTGAGCGTGCCGGTGATCGTATAGCCAATCGTCGGCTTATAGGCGTACGACACCTGGCTGTAGATGAGCTGTGTGCTGGCGACCAACAGCGCGGACGGGACCGAAACGGAGCCGCTCAACGCGGTGCCGTTGAGGGTAGAACTCCATTTCACCGTCGCGTTCTTGTTGGCATCGATGTTGATGCATGACACCGTGATTTTCAGATTGCTCGGCGAATAAGGATAAATGATCGACGTCGAAGCATTGAGGATGTTGGTCATGTCAGACGATGAAATCGACGACACCTGCGCCGCCAGGTTGGCGACGGCCGCAGTGGTCAGACTGACTTTGCGATCGGCGCCGACGCCGCTGGAAATCTCCGCGCAGCCGAGATAAAGGCCGATCATCAGCGGCGCCACCAAAGCAAACTCGACGGCCGAGACGCCGCGCCTGTCGCGCGCGATACGGCCGATATGGCCGAGCAAAGACGGCCTCAGCTGCATGCGCCGCTCCCGCCGTAGGGCTCGTTGCGGAACACCGAGGTCGCGACAAGGAGGCGGATGCCGCTGGTCAGATTGTCGAGGTGGTCGCCGAGCAGCGTGACGTAAATCGGCCACGGGTAATAGAGCGAGATGGCCTCGATGCAGCCCGGTCCGCCCGGCACATAGCCGGTCTTGGTGTTGTCGATCTGGCCGTTAGTCACCGGCGTGGTGCTGATCCCTGAGTTCATTGCCGCAAACGACGAATAGTTCTTCACGTCGACAGTGAGCTTGGTGCAATCGAACATGCCGTAAAGACGATTGCACACCTGCGTCTTGAAGTCGGCCTGGCTGTAGCTCGCCGTTTGCGCCTGGCCGGTCAGGATCAGGCGCGCCGAGTCGCTCACCGCTGCTTCCAGCGTCTGGTCGGCGAAAAAGACGAGCGCCGTTTCCAGGATCGCGAAGGTGAGCGCCAGGAACGGCAGCGCCACCATGCCGAACTCGACCGCTGTGGCGCCGTCTTCCTGGCGGATGAAGCGGCGCGCGGCACGGATCGGCGTCAGCCGGCAAGACCGGGCGGCGATTCTGCGCATGGCGATGAGCATTGGCGTCTCGATGTTTGAACAGCGTGCGGCTGTCATAGCAAATCGATGTTGTCGATTTCTTGCGATCATCTCCGACGCGCGGGATGACACTATTAACGAACCGGTAACCGTGTGGCGGCGACGCCTCAGCGCGCCGGCTGAGCGCCACCGTTGCGCTGCGTGGTCTGGGTCAGATTCGAGCTGAAGTAAGGGACCGAGTCGCCGAGCGTGATACGTCGTTCGCATTCCGGCGCGCAGCTATAAGACTCCCGCTCGACGCCTTTGTAGACGACCACCAGATTGTCGCCTGACGGTCCGAGGACCTGCACGAACTTGTCCATGAGTACGCGGCCATCGCGGTCGAGCGCCACCAGGTTGGTGCCGCCGTAGCCCTTGCCGGTCACGACCAGGAGGCCGCCGCCTTGCAGCGAGGCGTCGGCGATGAGCGGATTGCCGATGACGATGGTGGCGACTTTGTCAGGCAGCTTCATGACCAGCGCCTGGTCGACGCTGACCGTGACGGTTTCGGCCTGTGCCGCAGCGGCAAACAGCGCTCCGGCCAACAGCCCGAGCCAGCGCCCGCAGCGCCCAAACACGGCCGACATCGCACTCTCCACACACTACACACGCCGATACAGGCCCGCAGGCGCACGGCCCGCGGACCATTCAAGTTGACTGCAAATAGGTGAACGAAGTGCAAAGAGCGCCGAGGGTCTTAAGCTCGGCGCTGCTGGAACGGATAGAGCATCTGCGCGCCGAAGCTCTCGGGGACGCTCTTGTCGTCCACGCCGTAGGCGTCAGGCAGTTCGTTCTCCGGCATGTAGAAGGTGCCGAACAGGACATCCCAGATCGGAAACGTGCTGGCGAAATTGCTCGAGCCGCCGCGGTCGGACGCGGTGTGGTGCCACCGATGGAACACCGGGCTCGCCATCACGTAGCGGAACGGTCCGAATGTCCAATCCAGGTTGGCGTGGACCAGAGCCGAGGTGGCCGTCGTAAACGGCCCGACCCAGAGCATCACATTGGGCGAGATGCCGGCGAGCAGGAGGATCACGTCGACCGCGACGCTGCCGAGGAACAGGTTCATCGGATGGAAGCGCGCCGCCGAGATCCAGTCGAGCTCTTCCGAGGAATGATGCACGGCGTGGTATTTCCACATCGCCGGGCCATGGAACCAGCGGTGATTCCAGTAGAGCAGGAAGTCGGACACGACCAGAAACAGGATCGCCTGCACCCACAGCGGCAATTCGGCAAGCGGGCCGTGCCCGTTCTCATAGAAGTCCATGAGCGGCTGGGCACCATGAATGCCGAAGAACACCGCGGCGCCGACGATCAGCATCCCGATGCGCACAAAGCGCGCGCCGAGCGGAATCAGAAACCAGTAGCAGATATCGGTGACGATCTCGCGCTTGCGCCACCACGGTCCGACCGGATTGCAGGCCGACCAATACGTCAGCGCCGAAAACACGAGACCGAGGCCGATGGAGATCGGAACGAGTTTAAGCACCGTCTCGCCGGCGACGAGAAAGACACCGAGGATTTCGTTGAGCATCGTATTGCGTCCTGTCGGCCCCGCTTGCATGAAGCTTGGGTTCCGGTATCCGCCCGCGCGGTTAAGATGCTGTGAATTCAACTGCATACGCAGGCGCCCGACGGCGATGCGCAACGCGCCCCGCGGCGGCGAAATCCAACGAATGACTCGATCAATCAGCCTTTTGCCGGCGCCATTCGCCCGAATGTATCCGCGCTTTTAAAGTATAAAATCCGTTACACAATTGACGAGCTTTGAAGCGGTCGAACGGAGCAAGCGTTAACTAGAAAGAATACGCGTAAAAATGCACCGTCAGAATCCCATGATTCTTCAATCATATTAACCGGCGCGCAACACGCGATGGCTAAGGTTTGCGGGTGATTCAGGACGAACCGGTGGGGGCAAATCGGTGACTGGGTCCAGTCAAACAGCAAAAGCGGATCTCTAAGGAGTCAACAATGAAGAACATCGTGTCGCGTTTCCTGAAGGACGACTCGGGCGCCACCGCCATCGAGTACGGCCTCATCGCTGCCGGCATCTCCGTCGCGATCATCGCGGTCGTGAACGGTCTCGGCACCAAGCTGAACACCACCTTCTCGAGCATCTCGACGCAGCTCAAGTAATCGCGGGCCGCGGACTCGTGCATCCAAAGGCTCCGGCGCGTGCCGGAGCCTTTCGACCTTTCGAGCTCGGTTTACGAAGGGTAAAGGCCGCGCGCGTTAAACCGGCGTGGCGCAATATCCGCAGCGGCGGCACGACCGGGCGCGTCAGGGAATAAGACATCATGGTCACGGAAGCAGTCACACTCTTGCTGTTCCCCGCCCTGATGGCCTTTGCGGCCTCGAGCGATCTCCTGACCATGACCATTTCGAACCGGCTGTCGCTGGCTTTGGCCGGCGGCTTTATCCTGCTCGCGATCGCCACGGGCATGGGACTTTCCATTCTCGGCATGCATCTCGCCGCCGCGGCGCTGGTGCTGGTCGTTTCCTTCGTCTTCTTCACGCAGGGCTGGATCGGCGGTGGCGACGCCAAGCTCGCAGCCGCCACCGCGCTGTGGTTCGGTTTCGATTATCTGCTCGATTACATGGTCTATGCGGCGCTGTTCGGCGGCGTGCTCACCGTCTTGCTGCTGCAGTTCCGCAAACTGCCATTGCCGAACCTTCTGGCGCGCCAGGCATGGATTCAGCGGCTGCACGAGAAAGGCGGCGGCGTGCCTTATGGCATCGCGCTCGCCGCGGCCGCGCTCGCGGTCTATCCGAAGACCGGCTGGATGTCTGTGCCCGGCATTTAACGCCGCGCGTGATCCCGAAGTGGAAGCCGGCTTTCGGACGAGATTACGCGCCGTTCATACATAGCAACATTGCATTAACTCGATTTCGATACCGCTGCTTAACCATACCTTGACCTTTAGCTGATGAAATCCCTGCACGCGGCTCACTCGGCCGCCATGTGGTTTATGCGGCCGTGCCGGCCGCTTTTGTGACTGTGAGAGTTGAGCGTATGAAAGCCGCGCGTCTCGTCGTGCTGACTGTGGCCATCGGCGCCGGCGGTGTCGCCGCGATGCTTGCCGGGCACTCGGACAAACCTGCGGAGGTGAAGCCCGAGGCGCCGAAGATCGCCACCACCGACATCCTCGTGGCGAAGTCCGATATCGCCATGGGCCAGGCGCTCTCACCGGGCGACGTGCAATGGCAGGAATGGCCGGCCAGCACCACGGGCGGCAATTTCATCCGTAAGACCGACAACCCCGGCGCCATCGATACGCTTGCCGGACGGATCGCGCGTGCGCCTTTCGTTGCCGGCGAACCGATCCGCGACGCAAAACTGGTCGACGCCAAAGGCGCCGGCTACATGGCCGCCATCCTGCCGAGCGGCATGCGCGCGGTATCGACGCAGATTTCGCCGGAAACCGGCGCCGGCGGCTTCATCCTGCCGAACGACCGCGTCGACGTGATCGTCACCCGCCGCGATGCGGATAAAACCGCCGGCAACGATCAGACCGCCGAAACCGTGCTCAACAATATCCGCGTGCTCGCGATCGATCAGAACATCGAGGAGAAGGGCGGGCAGAAGGTCGTGGTCGGCAAGACCGCGACGCTCGAGCTCACGCCCGGCCAGGCCGAGACGCTGACGCTGGCGCAGCATCTCGGAACGCTCTCGCTGTCGCTGCGCAGCATCGCGGATGCGCGTCAGACGGCGCGAGCCGACGACGACAGGCCGAATGCGCGAACCAGCGTCAACGTCGTGCGCTACGGCGTCAGCACGACCGTCACACCGCGGTGAGCGAGCGAGGGGATTTGAACGACATGGCGATCAGGACCCTGCTCCGCACCGCCGCGCTGGCGGCGCTGATCCTCGGCGCTGGCACCGCCACGATGCTGCCGGCCAAGGCCGCCGATGGCCCCAATGTGCAAGTTATCCAGGTGGCGGCGAGCGACGGGACCTCCCGTTTCATTCCGCTCGGGATCAGCAAATCCGTCGCCATCGACCTGCCGCGCGACATCAAGGACGTACTGGTCGCCGATCCCAAGATCGCCAATGCGGTGGTCCGCTCCTCGCGCCGGGTCTACATCATCGGCTCGGCAGTCGGACAGACCAGCATGTATTTCTTCGATGCCGACGGCAAACAGATCGCCGGGTTCGACATCGCCGTCACGCGCGATCTCAACGGCGTACGCGCCGCGCTCAAGCAGTTGATGCCGGACTCCGATATCCGCATCGAGGGCGTCGGAGACGGCGTGATGCTGTCCGGCACCGCCGCGAACCCCGGGGAAGCACAGCAAGCCTTCGACATCGCGACGCGCCTGGTCGGCGACAACGCCAAAGTGGTCAACGGCATCAGCGTGCGCAGCCGCGACCAGGTCATGCTCAAGGTGACGGTCGCGGAAGTGCAGCGCGATGTCGTCAAGCAGCTCGGCATCGATCTCTCCGGCAGCTTCAATTACGGCACCGCCGTGGTGAACTTCAACACGGCCAATCCTTTCTCCGTCAGCGGTCAGCCGCTGAGCAGCAGTTCGACCGTGGGCTCGTTCAAGAGCGTCAGCGCAACATTGCGCGCCATGGAGAGCGCCGGCGTGATCCGCACCTTGGCCGAGCCGAACCTGACCGCGATCTCGGGCGAGACGGCGACATTCGTGGCTGGGGGCGAATTCCCTATCCCGAACGGCCTGTCGTGCGACACGACCAAATCTCCACCAGTCTGCCAATCACAGGTCGATTTCAAGAAATTCGGCGTCAGCCTGGTGTTCACGCCGGTCGTTCTGACGGAAGGCCGCATCAGCCTGCGCGTCATGACTGAAGTGTCGGACCTGTCGTCGCAGAACGCACTGACGATGTCGGTGCCGGGCTCGACGCAGACGCTGACGATTCCCTCGATCCAGACACGCCGCGCCGACACCACCGTCGAGATCCCGTCCGGCGGCTCGCTCGCGATGGCGGGCATGATCCAGGAGCAGACCAAGCAGGCGATCAACGGCATCCCCGGGCTGATGCAACTGCCGGTCCTCGGTACGCTGTTCAAGAGCCGCGACTACGTCAATCACCAGAGCGAGCTGATGGTTCTGGTGACGCCCTACGTGGTGCGCGCGGTGGCGCAGAAGCAACTCTCGCGGCCGGATGACGGCTTCGCCGATCCGAACGATCCACAGTCGGCGCTGCTTGGCCGCCTGAACCGCATCTATGGCACCGCGGGCAAGGCGGAAACAAAGCCGGCCGGCGACTATCACGGCAAATACGGATTCATCCTCGATTGAGCGGCGGAGACTCCTCGATGACTGCACTGCAATCGAAGACCGCCGGACGCGGCATGAGGGCCGCGCTGCGCCTCCTCGCAGCGGCCGGCCTCGCCGCCACGCTCGGCGGCTGTTACGAGACCAAGGTGGCGCAGGATGCGCCGCCCTATCCGACCGACTACCGCGAGCGGCATCCGATCACGCTGAAGGAAGGCGAACACAACGTCGAGATCTTCGTCGGGCGCAATCGCGGCGGGCTCACGCCGAGCCAGAGCGCCGACGTCCTCGCCTTCGCGCAGCTATGGCGCCGCGAGGCGACCAGCGGCGTCCTCATCGATGTGCCGCGCGGCGGCCCGACCGACCGCGCCGCCCAAGATTCAATGCACGAGGTGCGTTCGATTCTTGCCGCCTCGGGCGTGCCGGCCAATGCCATTTATGTGCGCAGCTACCGGCCGCTGCCCTCGGCGCTCGCCAGCATCAAGATCGGCTATTCCAAGCTGAGCGCGACGGCCGGCCCTTGCGGACAATGGCCGGCCGATCTCGGTCCCACCATCGACTCCAAGGATTTCGAGAACAGGCCGTATTGGAATCTCGGCTGCGCCACACAGCGCAATCTCGCGGCCATGGTCGATAACCCGGCCGACCTGGTGCAGCCGCGCGGCGAAACGCCGGCTTATGCGGCGCGCCGCTCGGTGGCGATCGACGATTACCGCAAGGGCACCTCACCGTCCGGCACCTACTCCGGCTACGAAAACGGTAAGATCAGCGATCTCGGAAAATGATCAGACACGCTCATCAAGTCGCAGTCACAACGGACGAGCAGGCGGCGGCCCCGGCCGACGGCGCTCTCGCCGACGAACACATCGCGCCGGCGCCACGCGTTTCCGTGCAGGCCTTCTGCGAGACAGTGGAGACCGCCGCCGCCGTCCAGTCGGCGGGTGACGATCGCCGGCTGGCCAAGGCGCACGTCAAGATTCAGATGGGCGGCAGCGCTGCGGCCGTGGAGGCCTATCGCAGCGCGCCGACGCCCAATGTCATCATCATCGAGGCGGGACACCGCGCCGAAGAGATTCTGCATGGCCTCGACCAGCTTGCCGAGGTCTGCGATTCCGGCACGCGCGTGGTCGTGGTCGGCAGCGTCAACGACGTGACGCTCTATCGCGAGCTCACCCGCCGCGGCGTCAGCGACTACGTGATCGCGCCGATTTCCACCCTCGACGTCGTGCGTTCGATCTGCGGGCTGTTCTCGGCGCCGGATGCCAAGCCGGTCGGCCGCATCATCGCCGTTGTCGGCGCCAAGGGCGGCGTCGGCGCCTCCACCATCGCGCATAACATCGCCTGGGCGATCGGCCGAGACCTGTCGCTCGATTCGGTCGTAACCGACCTTGATCTCGCCTTCGGCACCGCCGGGCTCGATTACAATCAGGATCCGCCGCAGGGCATCGCCGACGCGGTGTTCTCGCCGGACCGCATCGATACCGCTTTCGTCGACCGCCTGCTGTCGAAGTGCACCGACCATTTAAGTCTCCTGGCCGCGCCGGCGACGCTCGACCGCGTCTATGATTTCGGCGCGGAAGCGTTCGATTCGATTCTGGATTCGCTGCGCGGCTCGATCCCCTGTGTGGTGCTGGATGTGCCGCATCAGTGGTCGGGCTGGACCAAGCGGCTGCTGGTGAGCGCCGACGACATCCTGGTCGTCGCCTCGCCCGATCTCGCCAATCTGCGCAACGCCAAGAACATGGTCGATCTGCTGCGCGCGTCGCGGCCGAACGACCATCGTCCCTATTACTGCCTCAACCAAGTCGGCGTGCCGAAGCGGCCGGAGATCACGCCGGCGGATTTCGCCAAGGCGCTGGAGGACCAGCCGCTGGCGGTGATCCCGTTCGATCCGCAGCTCTTCGGCAACGCTGCCAATAACGGCCAGATGATCGCCGAAGTGTCCGCCAGCCATAAGACGGCGGAGATGTTCCGCCAGTTGGCGCAGATACTGACCGGCCGCGCCGAAGCCAAGCGCGCGCGCGGCGGACTGCTGACGCCGCTGCTCGCCAAGCTGATGAAGAGATCCAGTTAGCGCGCGATTCCGCCGGAGAGGCTCCGGGGGGACAGGCGCTGAAAAGACTGAGTTGGAGTTCAGACGTGTTCGGTAAGCGTAGCGCAACCCTTGACGGCCGCGTTGCGGCGCCCGCCCCAGGCGCGGCGGCGCCGGCGGCGCCATCGTCGTTCCTGACCGAGGCGCCGCAGCCTGCTCCCACCCCCATGATGGAAACCGGGCGCACACCGTTTCCGTCCGACGGGCTCGGCGCGCCGCTGGTGCCGGCGCCGGCTCCGACCCGCGCGCCCGCGACGATCGCCAGCGTGCCGACCTCGGTCGATTCGCGCCGCTCCGACGCCTATTACCAGACCAAGAGCACCATCTTCGGTGCGCTGATCGAGGCGATCGATCTCGCGCAGCTTGCGCGGCTCGACGTCGATTCGGCGCGCGAGGAAATTCGCGACATCGTCAACGAGATCATCGCGATCAAGAACGTCGTGATGTCGATCTCCGAGCAGGAGGACCTGCTCGACGATATCTGCAACGACGTGCTCGGCTTCGGTCCGCTCGAGCCGCTGCTGTCGCGCGACGACATCGCCGACATCATGGTGAACGGCTCCGGCACGGTCTACATCGAAGTCGCCGGCAAGATTCAGCGCACCGGCATCCGCTTCCGCGACAATCAGCAGCTCTTGAACATTTGCCAGCGCATCGTCAGCCAGATCGGCCGCCGCGTCGATGAATCGTCGCCGATCTGCGACGCGCGCCTCCCCGACGGCTCGCGCGTCAACGCCATCGTGCCGCCGCTGGCGATCGACGGACCCGCGCTCACCATCCGCAAATTCAAGAAGGACAAGCTGACGCTCGATCAGCTCGTCAAGTTCGGCACCATCACGCCGCAAGGCGCCGAGATCCTGCGCATCATCGGGCGCTCGCGCGTGAACACGCTGGTGTCGGGCGGCACCGGCTCCGGCAAGACCACGCTTTTGAACTGCCTCACCCAGTTCATCGACGACGACGAGCGCATCATCACCTGCGAAGACGCCGCCGAACTTCAGCTCCAGCAGCCGCACGTGGTGCGCCTGGAAACGCGGCCGCCGAACCTGGAAGGCGAAGGCCAGGTCACCATGCGCGAGCTGGTAAGGAACTGCCTGCGCATGCGGCCTGAGCGCATCATCGTCGGCGAAGTGCGCGGACCGGAGGCCTTCGACTTGTTGCAGGCCATGAACACCGGTCATGACGGCTCGATGGGCACGCTGCATGCCAACAACCCGCGCGAGGCGCTCTCGCGCTGCGAATCGATGATCACCATGGGCGGCTTCTCGCTGCCGTCGCGCACGATCCGCGAGATGATTACCGCCTCCGTCGACGTGGTGATCCAGGCGGCGCGCCTGCGCGACGGCTCGCGCCGCATCACGCACATCACCGAGGTGATGGGCATGGAAGGCGACGTCATCATCACCCAGGATCTGTTCGTCTACGACATGATGGGCGAGGACGCCAAAGGCAACATCATCGGCCGCCACCGCTCCACCGGCATCGGACGGCCGCGCTTCTGGGATCGCGCGCGTTACTACGGCGAGGAGCAGCGGCTGGCGGCCGCGCTCGACGCCGCCGAAGCGGCCAACGAAGCCATGCGGGCTTAGCAGCGGGGCACGCCATGAACTCCTTCGCCGTCTTTTTCCTGGCCGCGATTGCCGTCGGCGGCGTGGTGTGGGTGTTCGTCTATCCGATCCTGTCCGGCGAGCGGCAGACCGAGAAGCGCATGGATACCTTTGCGCGCTCCGAGCCGATCGCCCGCACAGCGCGCGGCGGCCAGCCCCGCTCGCGCCGCGACGTCGTCGAGAGCACGCTCAAGGAGCTCGACGAGCGCAACAAGAAAAGCAAATCGCGTCCGCTCTCCGTCCGCATCGAGCAGGCGGGCGTCAAATGGACGAAGCAGCAGTTCATCATGATCTCGGCCGGCATCGGCCTTGGCCTGTTCCTGCTGGCGCTGTTCCTCGGTCCCGGACTTCTGCCCGCGGTGGGCGTCGGTTTCGCCGGCGCCTTCGGCGTTCCGCGCTGGCTGCTGTCCTATTTGAAGAAGCGGCGCGAGGCGAAATTCCTCGAAGGATTTCCGGACGCGGTGGACATCATCGTGCGCGGCGTCAAGGCCGGCCTGCCGCTGCTCGACTGCATGAAGATGATCACCATCGAGGCGCCGGAGCCGTTGAAGACCGAGTTCCGTGCCATCGTGGAGACCCAGGCCATCGGCATCCCGCTCGGCGAGGCCTGCGGCAAGCTTTACGAGCGCACGCCGGTGCCGGAAGCGAATTTCTTCGCCATCGTCGTTTCCATTCAGCAGAAGGCCGGCGGCAACTTGTCGGAAGCGCTGGGCAACCTGTCGCGCGTGCTGCGCGACCGCAAGAAGATGAAGGCCAAGATCCAGGCCATGTCGCAGGAGGCGAAGGCCTCCGCCAGCATCATCGGCGCGCTGCCGCTCGCCGTGATGACGCTCGTCTATATCACCAGCCCGCAATACATCTCTCTGCTCTTCACCGACCCGCTCGGCCATCTGATGCTGGCCGCATCCGCGTTCTGGATGGGCATGGGCGTTCTGGTGATGAAGAAGATGATCAACTTCGATTTCTGAAAGCCATGATGAATTATCTCGAGAACGCGATCAACGTAAACACCCTGACGATGGTGTTCGCCGCCATTGCCGCGGCGGCGACGGTGTTGACGCTGGCGATGCCGATCGTGTTCGCCAATCCGCTCAACCGGCGCATGCGCTCGGTCGCCGTCGAGCGCGAAAGGATCCGCGCGCGCGAACGCGAGCGCATGGCGCTGGACAAACAGAAGGTCAGCCTGCGGCAGTCGCCGAAGCAGTACATCCAGGATGTCGTCGACCGCTTCAATTTGAGCAAATGGGTCGGCCAGGAAGAGGCGCGGCTGAAGCTTGTGCAAGCCGGCTATCGCGGCCAGGCGCCTTACGTCACCTATCTGTTCTTCCGCATGGTGACACCGGTCGCGGCCTTCCTGCTCGCACTGTTTTATCTGTTCGTCGTGACCCATTTCGGCCAGCCGCCGATCGTCAAATTCGGGCTTGCCATCGGCGCCGCCTATATCGGCATGCAGTTGCCGTTGATGATGTTGAAAAGCCAGATCCAGAAGCGGCAGCAGTCGATCAAGCGCGCCTTTCCCGACACGCTCGACCTGCTTCTGATCTGCGTCGAATCCGGCATGTCGATCGAGGCGGCGTTCAAGAAGGTGAGCGAGCAGGTCGGCAGCCAGTCGGTGGCTCTGGCCGAAGAGCTCACGCTCACCACGGCCGAACTGTCCTATCTGCCCGACCGGCGCCAAGCCTACGAGAACCTTGCCAAGCGCACCGACCTCGAAGGCGTGAAGTCGGTCTGCATGGCCTTGCAGCAGGGCGAGCGCTACGGCACGCCGCTCGGCGCGATGCTGCGGGTGATGGCGCAGGAAAACCGCGACATGCGCATGTCGGAGGCCGAGAAGAAAGCCGCCGGCCTGCCGCCGAAGCTCACCGTGCCGATGATCCTGTTCTTCCTGCCGGTGCTGTTCATCGTGATTCTCGGCCCGGCGGCGATCAAGGTGTTCGCGGTGCAGTAAGAGGCACGGCCTCTCGATTCCCTCCCTCTGCAAGGGGGAGGGTCAGGGAGGGGGGTCTTCTTCCATTCACTGCACCGAAAAGCGACCCCCACCCGCCCGCCTTCGCTGCGCTTTGGCGGGCGACCTCCACCTTTCAGGGGGAGGTAAGAAGAAAGCGCCCTCAACTCCCAGCGTCGGGCGAAAGCACGATGGGCTTGCCGCCCTTCTTCTTCCAGTCGCCCTGCTGCGCCAGCATCTGCCGAAGATAGCCGACATTGGCGGCGGCTTCATCCGGCGGCAGGTCAGCGCTGGCGATCTGCTCGGCCTCGGCGAAACGGCCCTGCAGGCCGACCACGAGCGCGAGATTTTGCCGCACCTTCGGCCCGGCGCCAGGCTGCGCCACGGCGCGGCGCAGCGTCGTCTCGGCGCGCGTCAAGTCTTTCGTCAGCGCGTAGGACAGACCGAGATTGGAGAGGACCGAGGGCTCGTCGGGTACGATCTTGAGCGCGGACTCGTAGTAGCGCTGCGCCTCGGCGTGCCGCTCCATCTGGTCGAGCACGGCACCCTGCGCGTTCAAGATGCGCCAGTCGGGATTGTCGGGCGTATGCGCGCGGCTCAAGGCGTCGAGCGCCTGTGGATACTGGCCGGCGTCGGCCAATGCGCGGCCGAAGGCGCCGAGCAACTGCGTATTGTTCGGATTGCGAATCGAGGCCTGCTCGAGCACGGCGACGGCCTGAGCGCGCTGTTCGGTGGCACGCAGCGCCCTGGCATAGGCGATGGCGGCCTGGACGTCGTTGGGATTCGACTCGTAGCGGCCGCGCCAAGTGTCCAGCGCCCGGCGCCAGTCGGCGTCCGTACGTTGCGCCGGCGCGGTGCCGATCGAGCCGGTTGTATCGTCGCCGGTGGTCTTGCAGCCGGCCACGGAGAGCGCGAGCATCGCCGCAAGAGCGGCGGAGGACAGCATATTGACGGCGCGAGCCGTTCTAGGACGCATGAGAATGGCCTTCGGCGGGCATTCATATGCAATAAAAGGTTAACCCTAATGACTGGTTAATTTGTAGACTGGCTAACATTGGCCGGTGCCCGGAAACCACGCGCCGATGACGTGGCAGGTTCCAAATCGGCTATAAGATCGCGCCATCGACTCTACCCTCAGCCCCCACGCTGCGTGACGCCGCGGAGTAACCTGATGCATCCACTGTTCGCTCGCGCCGGAGAGGCGCAGGCTGTTCCGATCCTTTTCGTCAATCTCACGAATTTCGATGAGGCGACGCGCGTGCTCGACACGCGCGCGAACGTTTTCGTGCGCGCCGCCGGCTTCGAGCCGAAGGCGGGGCGGCATCTCCTCGTTCCGGCACCGGACGGGCAACTGGCCGCCGTGCTGTTCGGCATCGAGGCGGCCGATGCGACCGTGAAGGACCCGTTCCGGCCGGGGCAACTCGCTACCTTGCTGCCGACGGGCACCTACCGCTTCGCCAATGATCCGCACGACACGCGGCTCGCGGCGCTTGCCATCGCGCTCGGCGCCTATCAGTTCACGCGTTACCGCAAGGCGGAGGCGCGCAACATCCGGCTGGTGGTGCCGAATGGCGTCGATGGCGAGGATCTCTCCCGCATCATCGAAGGCGTGAACCTGGCGCGCGATCTCATCAACACGCCCTCGAACGACATGGGCCCGGCGGAGCTGGAAGAAGCCGCCAGCGTGCTGGCGCGCCAGCATGGCGCCGCCATCAATGTCACCAATGGCGAGCGGTTGGAGAAAGAGTTCCCGCTGATCCATGCCGTCGGCATGGGCTCGCCGCGCGCACCGCGTCTGATCGACTTCACCTGGGGCAAGGAGAGCGATCCGAAGATCACGCTGGTCGGCAAGGGCGTTTGCTTCGACACCGGCGGGCTCGACATCAAGCCCGAGTCCTCCATGCTCAACATGAAGAAGGACATGGGCGGTGCGGCGACCGCGCTGGCGCTCGCGCACATGATCATGTCGCGCAAGCTCAAGGTGCGGCTGCGCGTGCTCATCCCGGCGGTGGAGAATTCCATCGCCGGCAACAGCTTCCGCCCGCGCGACATCTTCACCTCGCGCAAGGGCATCACGGTCGAGATCGGCAATACCGACGCGGAAGGCCGGCTGATCCTGGCCGACGCGCTGACGCTTGCCGATGACGACAAGCCGGAGTTCATCGTCGACTTCGCTACGCTCACCGGCGCCGCGCGCGTCGCGCTCGGGCCCGACGTGCCGCCGTTCTTCACCGATGACGATGGACTGGCCGCCGAATTGGCGCGTCACGGCGCGGGCGAGAACGATCCCCTGTGGCGGCTGCCGCTGTGGCGTCCCTATGAGGCCATGCTCGACTCCAAAACGGCCGACATCAACAATGTCGGGACTGGTGGCCAGGGCGGGGCGATCACCGCGGCGCTGTTCCTGCGCCGTTTCGTCTCCGCCACGAGCTGGTTGCATCTCGACATCTTCGCCTGGAATTCTTCGACCAAGCCGGGCCGCCCGGAAGGCGGCGAGTGCATGTCGGCACGCGCGCTCTACGCGATGTTGTGCAAGCGGTATTCATAACATGCTCAGGCGCTGCGACACACTTCGCTCATTCCCGCGCAAGCGGGAATCCAGACATTTGCTGCCCTGGATCCCCGCTCTCGCGGGGACGAGCGGGTGATCGCATGGTCGCGCTCGATCCCCGCATCAATCCGTTCCGTCCCGAGATCGCGGCCACGCATCTGCGCGGCCAGGTCGAAGCCGAGCGGTTCGTCGAGGGTGTGCGTTACGAAGTGATCGAGCCGGTCGTCGATGTGCGGCGCATGCCGGCGCATGACGCCGCGCTCGACACGCAGGCGCTGCTGGGCGAGCACGTGATGGTCTACGAGACCAGCGAGGAAGGCTGGGCCTGGGGCCAGTTCGAAAGCGACAACTATGTCGGCTGGCTGTCGGCGAATGCGCTCGGCGTGCCGGGTCCGGCGGCGACCCACAAGGTGATCGTGCCGCGCACGCTCTGTTTCCCCGGAGCGAACATCAAGCTGCCGCCGGTGGCGGCGCTGCCGCTCGGAGTACGCGTTGTCGTCACGCGGCAGGACGAGCGCTTCGCGGTGACGTCGGCCGGATGGCACATCCCGGAGACGCATCTCGCGCCGGTCAAGGCGCGGCAGGTGGACTTCGTCGCTATCGCCGAAAGCTTGCTCGGCACGCCCTATCTCTGGGGCGGCAAGACCTCGCTCGGCATCGACTGTTCGGGCCTGGTGCAGGTGTCGCTGCAAGCGGCCGGCATCGCGTCTCCACGCGACAGCGACATGCAGGAGCTGGCGCTGGGCCAAGTGACGACGCTCGCCAGTTTGCGGCGTGGCGACCTCGTGTTCTGGAAGGGCCACGTCGCCATCGCGCGCGATCCCGAGATGCTCATCCACGCCAATGCGCATCACATGATGGTGGCGATCGAGCCTCTCGCCACGGCGCTCACGCGCATCAAGGCCAGCGGCGGCGAGGTGATGAGCGTGAAGCGGGTGCTTTAGAGCATGATCGCTCTGGATTGAATCGCAGCATGGCGAAGCTTCACCTCTCCCATAGGCAGAGGTCGGCAAGCGAAGCGAGCCGGGTGAGGGGTTACCGACTATCGAGAGTCCTGGCTTCTCTCACCCCAACCCTCTCCCCAGTCGAAGTCGGATATATCCGACTTCGACCACTTAATATCGCCGAACTCGGGTAAACCCGAGTTCGGTAGGGAGAGGGAGCGCGCCGAGTGCGTGGCGCCGCTTCTACTCCGAATTATCATGCTCTAAGCGCCGAGCAACTCGGTGAGCCGCGCGCGGTTGAGCGCCAGCCATTGCAGCGCCATGATCATCGGGCCGTTGCGCATCGCACTGCCAGTGAGCGCGGCAATCGCCGTATCGATCGGCACCCGCAACGTCTCTATCCGCTCACCGTCGTCGGGATTGACCGGCCGCGGCGGCACACGTGACGCATCGACGGACGCGACAAAGACGATCACCTCCTCGTCGGTCACGCCGGGCGTCGTCAGATACTGGAACAGCTCAATGACCTTGCCGGGCGCGACGCCGATTTCTTCCGTGCATTCACGCCGCGCCGAGTCGATCGGCTGCTCGCCCGCCTCGACGCGTCCGGCGACGATCTCAAGCATGTCGCCGTTGCCGGTGGCAATGTGCGCAGCGAGGCGGAACTGGCGGATCAGCACGATCTCGTCGCGCGCGAGATCGATGGGCAGCACGGCGACAACCTTACCGCCGCGCACGATGTCACGCTCCTGCCGGTGCGATGCTCCGTCCGCATCGCGCAACGTCACGTGATAGCGCTCGTAAGCCCGGTAGCCTTTCGCCAACGGCTCAGGCGGAGACACCGTGACGTCGGCCGGCCGGTCGGCAAGTTTCTTGTCCATGCGACGCCTTTTTCCTAATACCCGCGCTTGCGATCGACGGCATGCAAAAGCGACTCGCCGCGCTCCAGACGAGCGATCTGCGCCATTACGTCGGCGGCGAGAAAGTCCGGGAGGACATCGCCGGCATTGTGCGGCGTGATCGTGACCTTGCGGTGACTCCACATCCGGCTCTCCGGCGGCAGCGGCTCCTGCGGGAAGACGTCGAGCGTCGCGCCGGTCAATGTGGCGTCATCGAGCGCGGCCAGGATATCGGCATCGATCTGCAGACCGCCGCGCCCGGCATTGATCAGGAAGGCGCCGGCCGCGGCGCCGTCGCGTTTGAGCTTTGCGAACAGCGCGCGATCGAGAATCCCGCGCGTATCGTCCGTCAGCGGCAGCAGGCAGATCAGAATTTCCGTCCGCGCCAGGAAGCGATCGAGGCCATTCACGCCATGAAAGACGTCGACGCCGTCGATATTTTTCGGGCTCGCACTCCAGCCGGCCACCTTGAATCCGATGCGGGCGAGCACGCGCGCGGCCTCGCTGCCGATGACGCCAAGCCCCATGACGCCGACCGCCACCTCGCTTGCCGCCGGCTGCGGATGCACCTTCCACACGCCCTCGCGCTGCTGCGCATCGTAAAGCGGCTGGCGGCGGTGATAGCGCAGCGTATGCAGCACGACGTATTCGGTGACGCGCATGCTGAGATCGGGATGCGTCGCGCGAATGATCGGGACGTCGGGCAGGCTTGGATCGCTGAAGAGATGATCGACGCCGGCGCCAAGGCTGACGGCCAGCCGCAGGTTCGGCAGGCTCGCCAGAAGCCCCATCGGCGCGCGCCACACGCAGGCAATGCCGATTTCCGCCGGATCGCCGATGTCATGCGGCCACACGCGCACCGGGCGACCGTCCGTCCGCGCGCGGAAGGCATCGACCCATTCTTCCGCCTGCGGCCCGTCGACCGCGATCAGAATGGCACTGCCGCTCATGCGCGCGCCCGCGTCACGATCATTGCGACACGACGCCCTCGGGCGCGGTCTCCAGATTGAAGGCGGCGGCGAAGAGCGCGCGCGTGTAGTCGCTCTTCGGGTTCTTGAACAGGTCGGCGGCGGCGCCCTCCTCCACCATCTTGCCGTTGCGCAGCACCAGCAGCCGGCTCGCCAGCGCGGCGACCACGCGCAGGTCATGCGAGATGAACATGTACGTGAGATCGCGCCGCTTCTGCAGGTCGCGCAGCAGATCGACCATCTGGGCCTGGATCAGCATGTCGAGAGCGCTGGTCGGCTCATCGAGCACGATGAAGGTCGGCTCCAGCACCAGCGCCCGCGCGAGCGCGATACGCTGACGCTGACCGCCGGAGAATTCATGCGGATAGCGATGGCGCGTGTCCGTATCGAGGCCGACATCGTTGAGCGCCTCCATCACGCGGCGCTCGCGCTCGGGCGCCTTCAGCTTCGGATGGTGCACCCACAGGCCTTCCTCGATGATGTCGGAGACCGACATGCGCGGCGACAGCGAGCCGTAGGGGTCCTGGAACACGATCTGCATGTCGCGGCGGAACGGGCGCATCTCCTTGAACTTGAGGCCCTGGATCGTCTGCCCCATGAACACCACAGGGCCATCGGACGAAATCAGCCGCAGGATGGCGAGGCCGAGCGTCGTCTTGCCCGAGCCCGACTCACCGACCACGCCGAGCGTCTCGCCCTTGCGCACTTCCATGCTGATGCCGTCCACCGCCTTGATGTGACCGACCACCTTGCGCAGCACGCCGCGCTTGATCGGAAACCAGACTTTCAAGTCGTCGGTCTGCACCACCACCGGCGCGTCCGGCTTCGGCGGCGCCGGGTCCGGCTTCGGCTCGGCGGCGAGCAGAGCGCGCGTGTAGGCATGCTCGGGCGCGGTGAATACGCGCTCGACCGGGCCGTGCTCGACTATCTTTCCGCGCTGCATGACGCAGACCGTGTCGGCGATCTTGCGCACGATGCCGAGGTCGTGGGTGATGAACAGCATCGACATGCCGAGCCGCTGTTGCGTGTCTTTCAGGAGCTTGAGGATCTGCGCCTGCACGGTGACGTCGAGCGCGGTGGTCGGCTCGTCGGCGATCAACAGGTCCGGCTCGTTCGCCAAAGCCATGGCGATCATCACGCGCTGACGCTGCCCGCCGGACAGCTGATGCGGATAGCTCTCGAGCCGGCCTTGCGGATCGGGGATGCCGACCTGATCCAGTAGCTCAAGGATACGGGCGCGCGCGGCCTTCCCCGTCAAGCCCTGGTGCAGCAGCAGGATCTCGCCGATCTGCTTCTCGATCGTGTGCAGCGGATTGAGCGAGGTCATCGGCTCCTGGAAGATGATGGTGATGTCGTTGCCGCGCACCCGCCGGATCTCGTTTTCCGGCATCGCCAGCATCTCCCGCCCCTGGAAGTGGATCGTGCCGGAGGGATGATGCGCCGACGGATACGGCAGGAGCTTCATCACCGACAGCGCGGTCACCGACTTGCCCGAGCCGGATTCGCCGACCAGCGCCACCGTCTCGCCTTTGCCGATATCGAACGACACGCGGTCGACCACCGTGACCTCGCGCTCGCCGGCGCCGAAGGCGACCGAGAGATCGCGGATGGAGAGGAGCTTTTCCGGGAGCGCGTTCATCTAAACGTCTTCCTTGGATCGAACGCATCGCGCACGGCTTCGCCGATGAAGATCAGAAGCGACAGCATGATCGCGATGGAGAAGAAGCCGGTGAGGCCGAGCCAGGGCGCCTGCACATTCGCCTTGCCCTGCGACAGCAGTTCGCCGAGCGAAGGCGAGCCGGGCGGCAGGCCGAAGCCGAGGAAGTCGAGCGCGGTCAGCGTCATCACCGAGGACGACAGGATGAACGGCAGGAACGTCATCGTCGCCACCATGGCATTCGGCAACAGGTGGCGGAAGATGATCACGCCGTTCGACACGCCGAGCGCGCGCGCCGCCTGGATGTATTCGAAGTTGCGCCCGCGCAGGAATTCGGCGCGCACGATGCCGACCAGCCGCACCCAGGAGAACAGCAGCAGGATGCCGAGCAGGACGAAGAACCCTTGCGTCAGCACGGCGGCGAGAATCATCAGCAGATAAAGCTCGGGGACGGAGGTCCAGATCTCGATGAAGCGCTGGAACAGGAGATCGGTCCAGCCGCCGAAGTAGCCCTGCACCGCGCCGGCGGCGACGCCGATCACCGACGACAGCACCGTGAGGATGAGGCCGAACAGCACCGAGATGCGGAAGCC
>DATARB010000088.1:0-21037 GCA_036264375.1 Pseudolabrys sp. | reverse complement strand
CTGCACAAGGCGCTGAGCGACCGCGTGATGAAGGGCCGCATGAAGGGCGCCGAGCGCGATGCGCTGCTCGAGAAGATCACGCCGACGCCGGACTACGCGGCGCTGAAGGACTGCGACCTGATCATCGAGGCGGTGTTCGAGGATCGCAAAGTGAAGTCCGATGTGATCGCCAAGATCCAGGCGGTGATCCGCGACAAGGCGGTCTTCGCCTCCAACACTTCGACGCTGCCGATCACGTCATTGGCGGCCGAGTTCAAGGAGCCGAAGCGTTTCATCGGCATCCATTTCTTCTCGCCGGTCGACCGCATGATGCTGGTCGAGCTCATCCTCGGCAAGGAGACCGGCGACAAGGCGCTGGCCGTCGCGCTCGATTACGTGCGCGCGATCCGCAAGACGCCGATCGTCGTCAATGACTCGCGCGGTTTCTACACCTCGCGCGTCGTCGGCACTTACATCCGCGAGGGCCATCTGATGCTGATGGATGGCGTGCCGGCGGCGATGATCGAGAATGTCGGCCGCATGGCCGGCATGCCGGTCGGCCCGCTCTCGCTCAACGACGAAGTGGCCGTCGACCTCGCGTGGAAGATTCTCAAGGCGACCGAAGCCGATCTCGGGCCGTCCGCCATCGATCCGCGGCAACGCCGGCTGCTGGATGAAATGGTCGAGAAGGGCCAGCGCTTCGGCCGCAAGAACGGCAAGGGCTTCTACGACTATCCGCAAGGCCAGCCGAAGAAGCTGTGGCCGGGGCTCGCGGAACTCCAGCACGTGAAGCTCAATCCCGATCTCATCGATATCGAGGAGCTGAAGCTGCGCCTCCTCGGCATTCAGGCCTTGGAGACGTCGCGCTGCTTCGAGGAGCATGTCTTGACCGACGTGCGCGAGGCCGATGTAGGGTCGATCCTGGGCTTCGGCTTCGCGCCGTTCTCCGGCGGCACGCTGTCGTGGATCGACAGGATGACGCCGAAGAAATTCGTCGAACTGTGCCGGCGCTTTGAAGCCAAATTCGGAGACCGCTTCACACCGAACAAGCTGTTGCTCGACTTGGCCGAAAAGAACGAGACGTTCTATGGCCGCTTCGCCCCGGAGAAGAAGAAAGAGGCGGCGTAGACTGAGTGCCACAAACTCCGCTCACCCCCGCGAAAGCGGGGGTCCAGGGTCATAAAGCATGGCCTTTTTTGTCTATATTCTCGCGAGCAAGCGGAATGGCACGCTCTACGTCGGAATGACCGACGACTTGGTGAAGCGTATTTGGCAACACCGCAATGATGTCATTCCTGGGTGAATTCGTAAAAAAAGAACTGGATTCCCGCTTGCGCGGAAATGAGCGGATGTGACCCGGCTGCGCCCATCAACAGACGTCTACACCACCACCGTCAGCCGCTTGGCCGCGCGGGTGATGCCCGTATACAGCCATCGCTCCCGGCTGTCGGAAAACGCGAAGGACTCGTCGAACAGCACGACGTCGTCCCATTGCGAGCCTTGCGCTTTGTGCACGGTGAGCACGTAGCCGTAGTCGAATTCGTCGTAGGGCTTGCGCCGCTGCCAGTCGAGTTGCTCGAGGCCGCCGGTGAAGCATTCAGGCCGCACCGAGACCTTGACGCCGCGCCGCGCCGTCTCGTCGTCCGGCAGCAGATGCATGGTCATGATGCCGGTCTTGCGCCCGCCGCGGTCCTTCACCGTCCAGAGGCCGCCATTGAACAGGCCCTTCTTGCGGTTGTTGCGCAGGCACACCAGCTTGTCGCCGGCGGACGGGAATTCGCCTTCGAAGCCACGCCGCTCGCGCATGCGATTGTTGTAGGCGCGCCGCGTGGCGTTGCGCCCGACCAGCACCTGATCGGCGTCGAGCACACGCTGCGGATCGAGGTCGCTCTTGCGCACAACCTCCGTCTCACCGTAGCGCCCTGGCTCGAGATACTCGCCGGCGCGGACATCCATCGACAGCCGCACGATCGGGTCGTCCTGCGCCTGCCGGTGCACCTCGGTGAGCATGGCGTCCGGCTCGGACTCGGTGAAGAAGCCGCCGCCCTGGATCGGCGGCAGCTGCGCCGGATCGCCCAGCACCAGGAGCGGGACCCCAAACGACAGCAGATCGCGGCCAAGCTCGGCATCCACCATCGAGCATTCGTCGATGATGATCAGCTCGGCCTTGGAGGCGGGCGCCTCGTCCCACAGGTCGAAGCTCGGAATTTCCTCGCCGCTCTCGCGCGTGCGGTAGATCAGGCTGTGAATCGTGGAGGCGCCATGACAGCCTTTGCCGCGCATCACCGAGGCAGCCTTGCCGGTGAAGGCAGCGTATTTCACCTCGCCGTCGACGCCGTCGGCGATGTGCCGGGCGAGGGTGGTCTTGCCGGTGCCGGCATAGCCGAACAGGCGGAACACCGGCGGGGTGTCCTTGGTGCCCGGCTTGGCCTTGAGCCAGTCGGCGACAGCCTTGAGCGCGGCGTCCTGGTGGGGTGTGAACTGCGGCATGCGGGGCAATCAATAAAGCATGTCGGGCTTTGCGCAAAGAACGAAAATAGAACAGCCTCCGTCGAATCGCGGGCGCCTGAATCCGGCGAGAGTTGTGCCCCCGCGGCGAGTCATCTTTGCGGACAGGTCCGGCGACCGCAGCGCTGTCAAGTGCCGCGAGAGCCGGCCCTCGCGCCTCACGAGCATGGCAAGTCGTCTCGCATTGCCCTTTCTCGCTTCCCATGTTTAAGGTCGCCGCCCTTCCGCGCGCGGATCCCGAAATAGTGGCTACCGGTTTTCGGAAATGATCGTGTGCACAATAAAAGTCGCCGGAATCCTCTATGGCTCGTGACCAGATCGACATGACCCCGATCGAGACGCGCGACGAACTCGTCGCCTGGCTCGAAAAGGGGTGCAAGCCGAAGACGCAATTCCGCGTCGGCACCGAGCACGAGAAATTCCCCTTCACGGTCGATGGCCACAGGCCGGTGCCTTATGCCGGCCGCCGCAGCATCCGCTCCCTTCTCGAAGGCATGCAGCATCTGCTCGGCTGGGAGCCGATCATGGAAGGCCCGAACATCATCGGCCTGTTCGATGTCACCGGCGGCGGCGCGATTTCGCTGGAGCCCGGCGGCCAATTCGAATTGTCCGGTGCGCCGGTCGAGAACGTGCACCAGACCGCGTCCGAACTGTTCTCGCATCTGGCGCAAGTGCGCGAGGTGGCGAAGCCCTTGGGCATCGGCTTCCTCGGCCTCGGCATGACGCCAAACTGGTCGCGCGCCGAGATCCCGGTGATGCCGAAGGGCCGTTACAAGATCATGACGAACTACATGCCGAAGGTCGGCAAATACGGCCTCGACATGATGTATCGCACCTGCACGGTGCAGGCGAACCTCGACTTCTCCTCCGAGGCCGACATGGTGAAGAAGCTGCGCGTTTCGCTGGCGCTGCAGCCGGTGGCGACCGCGCTGTTTGCCAATTCGCCCTTCACCGAAGGCAAGCCGAACGGTTTCCTCTCGTTCCGCTCGCAGATTTGGACCGACACCGACAACCAGCGCGCCGGCATGCTGCCTTGGGCCTTCGAGGACGGCATGGGCTTCGAGCGTTACGTCGATTATGCGCTCGACGTACCGATGTATTTCGTCAAGCGGGGCGACAACTACATCGACGTATCGGGCAAGTCGTTCCGCGATTTCTTCGCCGGCAAGCTCGATGTGATGCCGGGCGAGCGCCCGTGCATTTCCGATTGGGCCAACCACCTGAGCACGATCTTCCCCGAGGTGCGGCTCAAGCGGTATCTCGAGATGCGCGGCGCCGACGGCGGCCCGTGGCAGCGGCTACCGTCGCTCTCGGCGTTCTGGGTCGGCATCTTCTATGATGACGATGTGCTCGACGCCTGTTGGGACATGGTCAAGGACTGGACGGCGCAAGAGCGGCAGAAGCTGCGCGACGACGTGCCCAAGCTTGGCTTCAATGCGGAAATCCGCGGGCGCAACATGCTGACGCTGGCGCAGGAGACGCTGCGGCTCTCCGCGCGGGGCCTCACGCGCCGCAAGCGTCTCGACCGCAACGGCCGCGACGAGACGCGCTACCTGCGTCCTTTGGAAGAGAGCATCGCGCGGGGTCTCACGCCGGCCGAGGAACTGCTGGAAAAATTCCACGGCTCCTGGAAGGGTTCGGTCGAGCCGATTTTCGACGAGTATGCGTATTAGCTTTCTTCCCTCTCCCCGCTTGCAGGGAGAGGGTGGTGAGCACCGAAGGTGCGAGCCGGGTGAGGGGGCGTTCATGGTGACGCTGTGCGTCGCCTTGACCCGACTTCCTCGCTGTCGCTTGGAAGTCGACCTCTCCCGCAATGAGGGGAGGGGTGAAGGAAGCAACTATGGCCAAATCCACACCCGCGACGCTCGCGCTGGAAAAAGCCAAAGTCGCCTTCACGCTGCATGAATACGACTATGACCCGAACGCCGAGCGCATCGGCATGCAGGCGGCCGAAGCGCTCGGCATCGCGCCGGCGCGTCTGTTGAAGACGCTGATGGCGCGGGCAGGGGACACGGTGGTCTGCGTGCTGGCGCCGTCCGACCGTGAGGTGAATCTCAAGAAGCTTGCCGCCGCGGCCGGCGCGAAAAGCGCGGCCATGCTCGGCGCGGCCGAGGCCGAGCGCATCACCGGCTATCACGTCGGTGGCATTTCGCCGTTCGGCCAAAAGAAGCGCGCGCGTGTGTTCATCGAGCAATCGGCGATGGGCTTCGAGCGCATCCTCTGCAACGGAGGCCGCCGTGGGCTTCAGGTCGAACTCGCGCCGGCGGACTTGGTGCGCGTGCTCGCTGCGGCGGTGGCGGAGATTTGTTGAGGAGCCCAGTCCTGCGCCCATTCCCGCGAAAGCGGGAATCCAGGGCCATTTTTCGCTGGGTCCCCGCTTTCGCGGGGACGAGCGGAAGAAAGCTACTCCGCCGCTTGCACGTGCTCCGACAAATTGTCGAGCGACGACACGATGTGCTCGGCCAGCGCGTTGGCCAAGGTCGAACTCTCATGCGCATTGCGCACCAAGCCGACATGGCAGGGCGGCAATTCGGGGAATCCATCCGTCGCTGTCAACACGCGCATGCCGGGACGCAAGCCTGATTCGGCGAGCACGGACACCGCGAGTCCCGACAGCACGGCGGCGGCAACCGCGCCGGCATTCGAACTGGAATAAAGCACGCGATAGGGCTGGCCGGCCGCTTCCAGCCGGTCGATGGCGGTGCGGCGCCATGAGCATGTCGGGCGTCCGAGCGCCAGCGGCAACGGCACTTCCGAATGCGTCGGATGCCGGTTCGACGTCACCCACAACAGCCGTTCGCGGCGGAAAGTCTCCACCGCGCGCTTGGATTCGCAATTGGTGACTATGGCGAGATCGATCTCATTAGCGTCGATGCGTTCGAACAGGTCGCTCGACGGCTCGCAGATCACCGTCAACTCCACGCCAGGATAGACGCGCCCGAAGCGCGCCATGATCTCCGGCAGATAGCGGTCGGCATAATCGTCCGGCACGCCGAGCCGCACGCGGCCGGACAACTCTTCATCGGAGAAGGCCGCGAGCGTCTCGACATTGAGCTTGACGATGCGGCGCGCGTAATCAAGCAGCCGCTGTCCGTCCTCGGTGAGCTTCGAGGCGCGGCCGTCGCGCGCGAAGATCGGCCGCTCCAGCCGCTCCTCCAGCCGCTTCATCTGCATGGAGACGGCGGACTGGGTCTTGTTCACGACATCCGCCGCCTTGGTGAAGCTTCCGGTCTCGGCGATGGCGATGAAGGTACGCAATTGGTCGGTGTCGAGCAGCGCGGTCATGGCTGACGTCCTTGCTGGCCGTCCTTGGGGGCGGCGGGACTATATCACCGGTTCTGATTGGTCAGATTAAAAACATTCGTTTCACTAATCAATCCTCCCGGCGCATATATGTGGAGGGAAGCCCTTCCATGGGAATCGGGTGGGGCTTTCGGGTGGTTCCGGTGCCGGATTTTGCGGCCAATGGGCCTCAAACCCGCGAACTGCATGGAGATTTCATATGACCGCGCATTATCCCGTTCTGCCCCTCGCCGGCAGCGCCGTGCTGCGAGGCGTTACCGGGCTGCTGGCCTTTGTGACCTACTGGTCGAGGCAAATCGCCCGCGCCCGCCGTCATCGACGCGACGCGGCCGTTCTCGCCGGCCTCGACCGCAGCATGCTGGCCGATCTCGGTCTCACCCGGTCCGACGTGCGCGACGCTTTCTCGGAGCCGTTCTGGGAAGATCCGACCGCGCTCCTACGCGAGCGCGCGCTCGAGCGCCGCTGGAATCAGGCGCTGATGCGCGGCGAGATCGAGTCCCGGGCCGATACCGCCTTCCACCGTCCGCGCACCGATCGCCCGGCGCGCCACGCGGTGTGACCGCTGAACGATAGCGAAACGGCCGATCCCTCTCATCGGCCGCTCGATCCGACCCCGCGAACATCCCCTCTCGCGGCCGGATCCAGCGCCCGCCGGCCCCTCCGGCGGGCGCTTTAATTTTTACGTTTTGTTTCCATGGTTTGACAAACGCGCTCGTGATGTGAGGGCGCTGGCCCACACCTGCACAATCGACGACCGTTGCGTTACCATGCTGCGCGGGGTGTGAAGTTGCAGCACGGCGAAGGTCGAGCGGGCGCGTATGCGGGTTCTGGTCAGTTTATGCGGCGCGCTCGCGCTGCTGGTATTTGCGCTGTGCGCTCCGGCGTCTGCGCAGAGTGAGTATGATCGTCGCGGCGGCGATTATCTAAAATTTGAGGTGAAGACCGGCGACCCGGCTGTCTGCGCCGCCCGCTGCGAGCATGATGCGCGATGCCGCGCCTGGAGTTTCTCTTATCCGCGCACCACCTCTGTCCCTGCCATGTGCGCGCTGAAAAGTCAGGTGCCGGCTCGGGTCGAGGACAAATGCTGCGTGTCCGGCGTGCGCGGTGCCGGTGTGATCGAGCCCAAAGGGCCGGTGGAATTCTCCATCGAGCGATTCGGCGGCGACTATCGTAATATCGAGGTGCCCGCCGACAAGGGCGATGAGGCCTGCAAGGCCGCCTGCGAGGGCGACAAGCGCTGCCGCGCCTGGACCTACTTGCGGCCTGGTTACGCGGGCGGCCCGGCGCCGCGCTGCTATCTCAAGGACAGGATCACTCGCCCACGCCACAAGCCGTGCTGCATTTCCGGCGTGGTGCGGTAGCCGCTCGTCAGAAGCCTGTGAACAGCAGGTCGAGCGCGGTGATGATCGCGTCGCGTTCGCCGATGATCGAGCCGCAGGTCTCACCGAGCACGTTGGTGCGCACCGTGACCAGCTCCTGCGTGATCAGCACGAAGGGCTGGCCGTCGACCTCGACACGGGGATTGAGCCGGTCGACGAAGGTCCCGGATGCCGCCGGCTCGAGGGGGGCAACGACGGTCGTGTCGAGATTGCGGCTGAGCAGATCGCTTTGCAGCGAGGCGAGAAACGGCTGCCGTTCTCGGCTGCGGGCAAAGGGATTGGCGACGATATCGAACTGCTTCATCGCATCACAGCAGGCCGGCGTCGTCGGATAAAAGCCCGTGCGTGGATACGCGCTGGTTATAGGCAGCCAGCGCTGTCTTGTTATCTTCCAGCCAGCGCCGTTCCTGCTCCGCCCGCACGATCGTGCGCAAGCGATGCTCCAGCGTCTCGGAAAGATTGATGCGCAGGCGCCGCGCTTCGTCGAGCAATTCGGTCTCGACGAACAGATTGACGGCGCGCTTGCGAACTTGGCGGTCACCCATCATTGCCGCCTCCATGCGCAAAGATACTGCGCATGGCAGATAATGGCAAGGGATGCGCGTGGCTGGGGCGCGGGGCCCAGCCAGCGCCGGTCAATGCACCGCGCTGAAGAACCGCGACAGGCGCAGCCCTTCCGGCCATTTCCAGATCGGCTGATCCTTCATGCCGAGATCCCAGGATCCGACGATCGCGTCCACGCGCCCGACCAGGTCGCTGGTCGGCAGCATGCCGACGCCGCCGTCGCGCAGCGGCACGCGGCTGTCGGCGGAATTGTCGCGGTTGTCACCCATGACGAAGAGGTGTTCCGGTGGCACGACCGTCTCGGGCATGTTGTCGAGCGGATCGAGCGAGGTGAGCTTGAAGATCGTGTGCTGACGGCCGCCCGGCAGCGTCTCGATGTAGCGCGCCGCGGTGGCGTCGGAGCCGTCTTCGTTCTCAGCCTGGCCGGTGCCATCCGGCGTAATACCGACCGGCGTGCCGTTGAGGATGACGCGGCCGTCGCGCATGGCGATGCGGTCGCCGGGCAGGCCGATCACACGCTTCACCCAGATCTGCGAGCGGTTGCCGGGCCAGCGGAACACGACAACGTCGCCGCGCTTCGGCAGCGAACCGAAGATGCGCGACGAGTTCGGCAGCACGAAGAACGACGGCAGCGAGGCCGTGCTGTAGCCGTAGGGGAATTTCGTCGCCAGCAATTCGTCGCCGATCAGCAGCGTCGGCTCCATGGAACCCGACGGCACGTAGAAAGGCTCGGCAATCGCGGTCTTGGCCGCCATGACCACCAGCAGGATCACGGCGATATCGACGATGCTCTTCGTCCAGCTCGATGTTCGCGGCTTGTCCTGCGGCACGGTGTTGCGTTCCAACGTCGCCATTACGCCGTACCCCCAACCGTGATGCGATCCATGCGCAGAGAGGGCTGGCCGACGCCAACGGGCACGCCCTGGCCGTTCTTGCCGCAGGTCCCGATGCCGGGGTCGAGCGCGAAGTCGTTGCCGATCATGGTGATGCGATGCAGGTCGGTCGGCCCGTTGCCGATCAACATGGCACCCTTCACCGGCGCGCCGACCTTGCCGTTCTCGATCTTGTAGGCCTCGGTGCACTGGAAGACATATTTGCCCGAGGTGATGTCGACCTGCCCGCCGCCGAAGCTGACGGCATAGAGGCCGTTCTTCACCGAGGCGATGATTTCCTGCGGGTCATGCTGGCCGGCCAGCATGTAAGTGTTGGTCATGCGCGGCATCGGCACATGCGCGTGCGATTCGCGGCGGCCGTTGCCGGTCGGCTTCATGCCCATGAGGCGCGCGTTCTGCCGGTCCTGCATGTAGCCGACCAGGATGCCGTCCTCGATCAGGACGGTGCGATTGGTCGGCGTGCCCTCGTCATCGATCGAGAGCGAACCGCGGCGCTGCTGCATCGTGCCGTCGTCAACCACAGTGACGCCCTTGGCCGCGACGCGCTGGCCCATGAGGCGCGCGTTCTGCCGGTCCTGCATGTAGCCGACCAGGATGCCGTCATCGATCAGGACGGTGCGATTGGTCGGCGTGCCTTCGTCGTCGATCGAAAGCGAACCGCGCCGCTGCTGCATGGTGCCGTCATCGACCACGGTGACGCCCTTCGCGGCAACCTGCTGGCCCATGAGGCCGGCGAAGGCCGATGTCTTCTTGCGATTGAAATCACCCTCGAGGCCGTGGCCGATAGCTTCGTGCAGCATCACGCCCGGCCAGCCGGAGCCGAGCACGACGTCCATCTCGCCCGCCGGAGCCGGCACCGCGTCGAGGTTGACCAGCGACTGCCGTACCGCCTCGTCCACCGCGCCCTGCCACGAATGGGTGGTGATGAAGCGCTCGTAGCCTTCGCGGCCGCCGAAGCCGAAGCTGCCGCTCTCCTGCCGGTCGCCGTCGCCGGTGACCACCGAGACGTTGAGCCGCACCAGTGGACGGATGTCGCGATAGATTTCGCCGTCGGCGCGCACGATCTCAACCACCTGCCAGGTGGCGGCAATACTGGCCGACACCTGCCGCACGCGCGGGTCTTTGGCGCGCGCATAGGCATCGATCTCTTCGAGCAGCTTCACCTTGGCGTCGAAGGCCGGCTGACCCAGCGGATTGTCGTCGGCGTACAGCTTGCGGTTGGTGCGGCCGGGGGCGTCGGCATATTTGCCGGTATGGCCGCCTTTCACTGCGCGAACCGCCTCCGCCGCGCGGGCAAGGGCTGCTTCCGACAGGTCGGAGGCGTGGGCGTAGCCGACCGCCTCGTCTTTCACCGCGCGCAGGCCGAAACCCTGGGCCGTGTCGTAGGTCGCCTGCTTCAGGCGCCCATTGTCGAACACCAGTACTTCCGCCTGGCGATATTCCAGGAACAATTCTCCGTCATCGGCGCCTTCCAGTCCGCGCCCAATGAGCGTGCGGACCTTGTCCCGGTCGAGGCCGGCGCGGTCTATCAGCGAGGACATGGCTGGATCCATGGGGGTTCTTCTCCGGGACGTGACTCTCGTCGCATCAAATAGGACGTCTGAGGCCCTTTGGCGAGGCCCGGTCCGGATTGGCGAAGTTCCTACAACCTGGAGGCTAGGCGCGACCGGCACAAGGCAAATTAACCGGAGTTAATGCAGGCGGGAACGCAGCGGCCAAGACTGCGGTTCAATCGACCAAGCAATGCGCGAGTGGCGGCAACCCTCCCGTCGGGGGTATCGGTATGGGCCGGTTCACGGCGTTACCACGCGCGCTCTGCCGATGCGCGCTCGAGAGTCACTCGGCGATGCCACAAGAGTGAAATTGTTCGAGGAAACGTGCGTTGCCGCTGCGGCCATTGCGGTCGCCTAATGAAAGCCCACAAAACGTTTGGAGGAATCGATCCATGAAAATCATATCGAGCCTTCTGTTGGCCTCAACGCTGGCGCTGTTTGCAATGCCGGTGGTGGCGCAAGAGATGAATACGCTGGACGAGCGCAACATCTACGTTTTCATGAATGGCAAGATGCACCGCATGAAGGTGAGCGATGCGCAGCACGCCATGATCATGCAAAAGTTCAAGCCGATGAAGCAGGGAATGATGGTCTATTATAGTGGCGGCGCGTTCTTTGTCGCCGAGGACGAAATGATGCCGAACGGCAAGATGATGTCCGCCGAAATCTTCGGCCGCGATCTTGGGTCCGGATCGCAACGTTAGCGATAAAGAAGGGGAGGGGCCGCACATTCGCGGCCTCTCTCAAAACTCCGTCCGCTTGAGCAGATAGTCGAGGCCGCCGACGCGGTACCAGCGATAGCCGTAGCCTTCGATACAGACGCAGTGCTTGCCGTTCTTGCCGGCGCGGCTATGGTCCGCGGTCAGCAGGTTGATAAGTCTGTCTCCGGTGTCGCCTGCGATCCCGGCCGAGAACTCGATCTCGCGCGGCTCGTGCGCGAAGTTGTGCAGGAACAGCACCGAGTTGTTGCGCCAGTCGTAGCGAAGCCCCAGCAACGCATCGTCGCCGGTGTCGAGAACCTCAAAGTCGCCCCAGCCGACTTCCGGCACTTCCTTGCGCATGCGGATGATGCGTTCGGTCCAGTTTAGCATCGAGTTCGCGTCGCGGCGCTGCTCGGCCGCGTTGATGTGCTCGAAGCCATAGGGCCCTTCGCTGATCACCGGCACGACCGGCTTCTTGCTCTTGGTGAAGCCGCCGTTCGGCTCGGTAGACCACTGCATCGGCGTGCGGCAGCATGTGCGTTCGGGCAGGGAAAGATCGTCGCCCATGCCGAGTTCATCGCCGTAACGCAAGACCGGCGTGCCTGGGAGGGTGAACATCAGGCTATAGGCCAATTCAATCCGCCGCCGGTCGCCCGCCAACATGGGCGCGAGACGCCGCCTGATGCCGCGGCCGTAGAGCTGATCCTCCTTGTTCGGGCCGAAGGCCTCGAACACTTTCTGCCGTTGCGCTTGCGTGAGCCGGCCGAGATCGAGCTCGTCGTGATTGCGCAGAAAAATGCCCCATTGGCCGGCCGCGGGCCGTGGCTGAGTCTTTTCCATCGCTTTGGCCAGCGGGCGTGTGTCGGCAGTTGCCAAGGCATAAAACAGGTTCTGATTGACCTGGAAGTTGAACATCATGTGCATGCGGCTGCCGTCATCCCCGAAATACTGCATGTCCGTGCGCGGCAAAACATTGGCCTCGGCGAGAATGATGGAGTCGCCGACGCGCCATTGCAGGAATTCGCGGAAGTCGCGCAGCATCTCGTATTGCTCGTGCGGCTTCTTGACGTCGGCGCCTTTGGTGCTGATCACGAACGGGACCGCGTCCATGCGGAAGCCCGATACGCCGAGCTGGATCCAGAAGCCCATGATCTTCAACAGCTCGGCCTGGACTTCCGGATTTGAGGTGTTGAGGTCCGGCTGAAAGTCATAAAAACGGTGGAAGTACCATTCCTTGGCGACGGGATCGTGCGTCCATGTCGTCTTCTGCACGCCGGGAAACACCATCCCCTCATCGGAATTCGACGGGCGCTTTTTCGACCAGATGTACCAATCGCGATATTTCGATTCCGGATTCCGCCGCGCATCTTGAAACCAGGAATGTTCGTTGGAGGTGTGGTTGACGACAAGGTCGATCAGCACGCGGATCCCGCGTTGTTTGGCGCCGTGTGTGAATTCGACGAAGTCGCCGAGCGATCCGTAGGCCGGGTTGACCGAGTAGTAATCGGAGATGTCGTACCCGTCGTCGCGTCCCGGCGAAGCCTGGAAAGGCATCAGCCAGATCGCGGTGATGCCGAGCCCGTGCAGATAATCGAGGCGGCGCATCAGGCCCTGGAAGTCGCCGATACCGTCGCCGTTGGCATCCATGTAGGTGCCGACGGACAGGCAATAGACAACGGCGTTCTTGTACCAGAGGTCCTTGATCATGCGCCCCGCCAGGCCTTCCGAGAGCCGGCCACGCCGTTAAGACCGAGGCGCCGGAAGGGTTCCGTGCAGGCGGGAGGAAATGCGCGACCGGCTAAGGTCGGGTCGCGAGCCAGACGACGTGCCGAGCGCCGCCGCGCGCGCCATTGGCGCGCACGCGCACCTCGTCAACGTCGAAGCCGACGTTGCGAAGCCGTTGCGTAAAACCCAAGTTCGGGCCCGACGACCATACGGCGAGCACGCCACCGGGATTGAGCGCCGCGCGGGCGGCGCTCAATCCGTTGCGATCGTACAGCGCATCATTGGCTTCTCGCGTCAGCCCCTCGGGCCCATTGTCGACGTCGAGCAGGATGGCGTCGAATATCGGCGCGCTCGCCCGGATCAGATCGCTGACATCCGTTTCGCGAATGTTGACGCGCGGATCGGTCAGGCTTCGGCCGAACACCTCGGCCATCGGGCCGCGCGCCCATCTCACGACGGCCGGCACCAGTTCGGCAACGACGATCTGCGCTTTGGTGCCGAGCGCGGCCAAGGCGGCGCGCAGCGTGAAGCCCATTCCCAGTCCGCCGATCAGGATCCGCGGCCGTTCGCGTGCACGAATTTTCTCGATCGCGAGAGTTGCGAGCGCCTCTTCGGATCCGCTGAGGCGGCTGCTCATCAACTGGTTGGCACCCAACATGATGGAGAATTCGTCGCCGCGCCGCATAAGGCGAAGCTCGCCGCCTCCGCCGGGCACTTGGGCCGTATCCAACAGGGACCAGGGGTTCACGAATTGCTCTTCGGTTGGCAGCGCGCCACTACGTGATACGGACCGGAGCCCGCTGTAAAGAAGTTCCGCGCATGCGCGCGTGAAAGTCGTGACTTGCGGTTGTGGCGCCGCGCGGAACTTTCCGCATAATGGTGCTGACCTCGGGGGAAACGACACCGAATCGCGGCTGAGCGTCGCGAGCTTTGTTTCGCACGTTCAGTCGCTGCGAGGAATCGCTCCGATGGTGAACACGAGCGGCGTTGTCCCAGAGGAACAGCATTTCATCCTTTCGAGCTTGTCGCCCAGCCGGGCGCAGAGACGGCTCGCGCTTGCCATTGTGCTGGCCTTGCTGATCGCCTTTTTCATCACGGCCGGGCCGCTCTCGACCACCCAGCTGGCGCGGATCGACGCCTTCGTCGCGGCTTATGCCACCGCGATGTTCGTCGTTGACTCGATCACAGCCGTTCTGTTGTTCGCCCAGTTCTCCATCTTGCGTTCGCGTGCCCTCCTCGTGATCGCGAGTGGATATCTTTTCACTGCGCTCGTCGCCATCCCGTGGATGCTGGCGTTTCCCGGCGTTTTTGCGCCCGGTGGCTTGCTTGGCGCTGGGCCGCAAAGCACGGCCTGGCTCTATATTCTGTGGCACGCCGGCTTTCCCATGTCTGTCATAGCCTATGCCCTGTTGAAGGACGCCGATATGGCAAAGCGGGTGTGGCAGGGCTCGGTGCGTGCGGCCATTCTTTCGAGTGTTGCGATGACCGCGTCTGTCGTGTGTGTGGCGACGTTTCTTATCATAGCGGGCGATCCGCTACTGCCCGCTCTTATGGTCGATGCGGTTCGTATTGCTCCCCTCTGGGTTTATGCTGCCGGGTTCCCGGCACTGTTGAGTGTTCTTGCGCTCGTTGTGCTCTGGCTCCGGTCGCGCTCAGTGCTCGATCTGTGGTTGATGGTGGTGATGTGCGCGTATGTGGTTGAGATATGTCTCACCTCTTTTTTTCGACCCGCTTCAGCGTCGGCTGGTATGTCGGCCGGGCCTGCGGGCTTTTGTCCGGCAGTCTTGTCCTGTTTGTCCTGCTGTACGAAATTACGGTTCTTTATGCGCAACTGCTTCGCGCGATGTTCGCCCAACGCCGCGAGCGCGGGGCGCGGCTGGCGACCGGGGACGCGGTGGCGGCCACGATCGCCCATGAAATCAAGCAGCCGTTGTCTGCAATGATAACCAATGCCGATGCGGGCTTGTTCTGGCTTGATCGCGCGCTGCCCAATCTCGACAAAGCGAAGGCGGCACTCGAGCGGATCGCCGCCGACGGCCATCGCGCGGGCGCGGTGATCGGAAGCATTCGAGCGATCTTCAAGAAGGACGTCCGGAACAGAGCATCGCTCGATGTCAACGACCTCATCGGAGAAGCCCTTGCCTCGGCACGCGGCGACCTGCAGAAGCATCGGGTCCTGGCCCGGGCCGAGACGAATGAACGGTTGCCGCAGGTCGTAGGAGATCGAATCCAGCTGCAGCAGGTGCTTCTGAATTTGATCACGAACGCCATCGATTCCATGGCGGACAAGAACGAGCCACGGTCCCTCTGCGTACGATCCAATCTCTACGAAGGCGGCGGCGTCCTTGTGTCGGTTGCCGACACCGGAACCGGGATCGGCTCGCAAGACGCCGATCAGATCTTCAATCCGCTCTTCACGACGAAGGCCAACGGTATGGGGATGGGCCTGTCGATCTGCCGTTCGATCATCGAGGCCCACGGCGGCCGCCTGTGGGTCGCGCCGAACACGCCGCGCGGCGCCGTGTTCCAGTTCTTCTTGCGCACCGATCCGCCGGTGGCGCAGCAGGGGGCGTGATCACTCCCTGGTGAATTTCACCGACACGTCGCCGATCGGATCGACCGCGTGGACGAAGTCGGTCTCGTCCGGCTCGATCATCGGCGGCGGCGTGATGGAGCCCGTGATGATGATCTCGCCGGCCGAAAGCTTCGCGCCGAAGGCGGCGACGATGGTGGCGACATGCGCCACGATCTCGATGAGCTTGCCGGTGAGCGCCTCCGGGTCGCTGGTGCGGTTCACCTCGACGCCGCGCCGCAGTACGCGCGAGGTGAGGCCGCGCACGCTGCCGCCGGGTTGCGTCTGTGTGCCGAGCAGCACCTGGCGCTGATAGATGTCGCCCGCCAGCACGACATCGAGGTTGGCGGCTTCCGGTACCGGATCGAGATCAGCAAGCTCGATGGCCGGCGTGAGCTCTTTGATCGCCGCCATCACCGCGTCCGGCGTGGCGTCCGGTCCGAGATCGGTCGCCATGCGCACGGCAATTTCCGGCTCGGCCACCGGCCGCAAGTAATTCTTCAGCGACACGGTGCTGCCGGAGGGCAGCAGCGCATTCTGCATCAGGAAGCCGATCATCGGCGCTTCGATGTTAAGTTTCTTGAGGCTCGCCGGCGCGCCGAGGCCGACTTTCCAGCCGAGCGGCTTTTCGCCCGCCGCGATGCGTGCACGCCTAGCGGCGAACTGCGCCTCCATGCCCTTTTTGACGAGCGGATTGTCGAGAATTCCCATTTCCAATTTTCCTTTTCTTCGTCATGGCCGGGCTTGTCCCGGCCATCCACGTCTTGAAACAAGCAAGGAAGAGGTGGATGCCCGGCATAAAGCCGGGCATGACGAAATACTACTTATGACTCTCCGGGTGCACTTCGTAGTCCGAGTCTTCGATGGTGCCGGCGCCCATCCAGCCCCAGACCAGCACCACGTCCTCGTCCGAGGTGTTGTTGAAGCCGTGCCAGACGCCGCGCGGCGAATAGACCACGTCGCCTTCGCCCGACGGCACCTCGCCCTTGTCGGTGTAGATCTGGCCCTTGCCCTTGAGCACGATGAAGAACTCGTCGCACTTGTGATGGCGATGGTTCTCGTGCCGAGCGCCCGGCTTGAGAACGGTCCAGCCGACCACGTGATCGGCGCCGGCGGTTTTCTTGTCAATCAAAAACTGAACCTGCATGTCGACCCAGCCGTCGTCGCGCTTCAAGCCCTCGACCTTCGGCACGTCACGCAAATTGGTGCGGTACATCTGCGGCATTTTCTTCTCGTCCTTCATTGCGGCCGCCGTGCCTTTCACGGCCTTGGCCAGAGCTGCTCCGAACTTTTCGCTTTGCGACGTCATGACTGTCCTCCAAGCTTGCGATAGACCTGATGCGCTACGACGAAGTCGTTGGCGTCGATGCCCAGCCCGCGGCAGGCGTTCATCATCTCATTGGCGGCTGCGGCGAGCGGCACCGGGCTGCCGAGCCGGCGGCCGAGATTGAGCGCCAGCATCATGTCTTTCTGTTGCAGCGTCACGTCGGCAAGCGGCACAGCCGGCATCTTGCCTTCGAGGATGAACGGCCCGCGATAGCCGAGCACGGGAGAGGCCGCGACACTCTTGAGAATGGCGTCGACCGCGGCTTCGCGCGAGACGCCGCCTTTTTCCGCGAGCGCCACCGCCTCGCCGAAGCAGATCACCTCGACCATCAGCAGGAGATTGACCGCGATCTTCATCTGGCAGGCGAGTCCATTGCTGCCGATGCGCGTGACCTTCGGCCCGATCGCCAGCAGCACCGGCTTGGCGCGCTCGAAAGCGGCCTCGTCGCCGCCGATCATCACCGAGGCATTGCCTTGCACGACGGTGACGGGGCTGCCGGAAATCGGTCCGTCGAGCATGAACGATCCGGCTTTGGCGAACTCAGCCGCGACCGCGCGGCTTTCCTCCGGCTCGATCGTGCTCATGTCGATGTAGATGCCGCCTTTGGCGAGGCCGGCAATGATGCCGTCCGGCCCGAGCGCACAGGCTTTCACCGCCTTGGCATCGGTGACGATGGAGAACACGATGTCGGACTGCGCGGCGACCTCGCGCGGCGTGTCCGCCCACCCCATGCCGTCCTTGATCAGCGCTTCTGCCTTGTCGCGCGAGCGGTTCCAGCCGACGACGGAATGCCCCGCCGTCATCAGACGCGGGACAATCAATTGTCCCATCGCGCCCAACCCAACAAACCCTAGTTTCATGACAACTCTTCTCTTCTGTTGCGGGAGTGCCCCGCCGTTTCGCTTACGCCGTCGGTGAGAACTCGGGTCGAGCCGCGCACGATCAACTCCACCGGCAGCACGATGTGGCGCGGCTCGTGCGTCGCGTTCTCGACGATATCGACAATGAGCTCGGCGGATTCGAGGCCGGCCTTGTAATGTTGCACGCGGATCGTGGTCAGCGGCGGCGACAGCCGGTCGGCCAACGCCATGTCATTGAAGCCGGTGATCGAAACGTCGCCGGGACATTCGATTCTGTGGCGGCGAAAGGCGGTGATGGCACCGACCGCGAGCCGGTCGTTGGCGCAGACCACGGCGGTGAAAGGTTTATCCGTTACAAGCAGTTCCTCGGCGCAGCGCTCGCCTTCCATCTCGTTGAAGGCGCGCGCGAAGGACACCAGCGGCTGCTTCAGCCCGAGGCTCAGTTCCTCGCAATAGCGCACATAGCTCGAATAGCGATTATAGCCGGTCGAGACCGTCTGGGGCCCGGCAATCGCGGCGATGCTGCGATGCCCGAGCGACGCGAGGTGGGTAAGCACGCGGCGCAAGCCGTCGTCCTCGTCGTGCACCACGGATGAAAAGCGCGGATTGTCGGTGCGGCGGCTCACCGTCACTGCCGGCATATCCGCTGTGAGCGCCGACAGTTCCTTATCGTGACGCGCCACGCTGGCGAGGATCAGGCCGTCGATGCCGCGCGGACGCATCGTCTCGATCACCCGCGCCTGCCGCCGCGCGTCGCCATCGGTGTTCGCCAGGATGGCGACGTAATTGTGCCGCGCCAGCCCGTCCTCGATGCCGCGGATGATCGGCGGAAACACCGGGTCGGTGATGTCGGGGATGACGACGCCGATGGTGCGCGACCGGTTCGTCTTCAACAGGTAGGCCGCCGCGTTCGGCGCGTAACCGTGGCGGCGGCTCGCCCGCTTGATCTTCTCCATCAAGTTGGGCGAGACCGCGTGCGTGCTTTGCGGATTGAGCGCGCGCGAGATGGTGGACACGTGCACGCCGACGTCGCGTGCAATGTCCTTCAATGTTGGCCGCGCGCGCTTTTGTTTTTTCAATCGGGTCTCCAAGTCTGCGTCATTCCGGGGGCCCTCCGAAGGCGGGAGCCCGGAATCCAGACACGCATGCCAAACCCTGTTGCTGGATTCCGGGTTCGCTCGCTTCGCGAGCGCCCCGGAATGACCAGTCGATGAGTGGTGCCTTGCCCCCTCACTGCTGCGCCTTCTCGAACGGATAGACCAGATCGCCCGACTTGTACTCCTTCGGATAGACGACGACTTGCCGCTTCCAGTCCTGGAATTGATTGAGATCGCTGCCGGTGATGCCCTGGAACTGAAGGCAGATAATGCGCGGCGTCGTCCACTCGCCGTCATTGCCGAATTTGATGGGGCCGATCACCGTCTCGAAGGTCGTCTTCGAGATATAGGCCGCGAGCGCGTCGTCGTTGAGCGACTTCGTCTCCGTCACCGCCTGCGCAAGGATCTGCCCAGCGGCATAGGCATAGGGCGGATAAGTGAAGCCGAGCGGATCGGTACCGAGGCTCGCTGCGCGCTTCTGGTATTCGGCCATCGTGCGTGCCGTACCCTCGAACTGCAGGCTCGGCGCCGGAATATAAAACTCATTGCTGATGTAGCCGTTGATTGCCGGCCCAAGCTTCTGCTTGAGGCCGGTGACGAGGAGCCCGAGCATCGCGCCGCCAATCAGCTTCGGCTTGAACTTGATCTCCTTGGCCGCCTGAATGATGCCGGCGGTGTCGACCGGCAGTGTTGCCGCAAACACAATGTCCGGATTGGCTGCCTGCAGCGCGCGCACGATCGGTGTGAAATCGGTGGTCGAGAGCGGATAGGTGCGCTCGATCACGATCTCCATGCCGGCCGCCTTGGCGTTCTCGCGCGCGCCATCGAGCGCGTGCCGCGCATATTCGATATCGGCGCCGACCAAGGCCACCCGAGTCGGCTTCGGCGTCTGCTCGGCGGCCATGTCGAACACGCATTTGGAATAGTTGGCAGGCGAGGGGCCCTGCGAATTCATCGAGAAGTAGCGCGAATAATGGAAGGCGTTGTTGGAGCCGAGCCCGAAGATGCCGAGCGTGGTGCGGTTCTTCTGCATGATGGTCGGCAGCGTGGCGGCGATCACCTGCGTGCTGTAGGGGCCGAGCAGCAGATCGACTTTGTCGATGCCCATCAGCTTCTCGTAGATGCCGGGGCCGTTCGCCGGGTTGCCTTGGTCGTCGTAGTAGACGAACTGCACCGGCCGGCCGAGCAGGCCGCCTTTCGCGTTGATGTCCTCACGCCAAATCTCGAGGCCCGCGAGCACCTGCTTGCCCGCCGGCGCCGTCGGCCCGGTGAGGCTGATGCTCAGTCCGATGCGCAGCGGGTCGGCGGCAAAGCTCGGCGCGCTCGCACCCAAGACGATGGCTGCGCTCGCGAGTGCCGCTAAGCCGATGCCTCGAAGACGTCCCCTCATATCCATCATCATCCCTCCCGGTGTTGTCCGGTTATGATCCGGATTTCCGCGGAGCCTAGCGCCGGCGGCAACTCTTGGCAATCGTTTGCCAAAGCGGCTGGCAAGATGCTACGCAGAGGAGCCCGATGGCCGGGTTGATTTCACGCGCGCGTCGGGACAATCAATAATCAATGCGCAGAGTTGCGCGACCAAAATAAGGGATGGACGCATGTTCAAGGGTTCGGCCAACGTGATGCTGCCGACATCGATCATCGGATCGCTGCCGCGCCCCACCTGGTACACCGCGACGCTCGGCTCGAAGAGCTTCCTCGAAGCCATGGTCAATTCGCGCTACCGCGAGCAATACGAGGACGCCGTCTCGGCCTTCCTGCGCGCGCAGGAGATCGCCGGGCTGGACATCGTCACCGACGGCGACGCGCATTACGACGAGGAAGTCGGCGGCATGAGCTGGCAAAGCTACGCGCCGGCGCACATGTCGGGCTTCAGCACGACGCCGCAGGCGTCGGTCTATAATGTCGGCGCGATCGCCTATCCGCGCGGCCACATCCTGCACGATTTCCTCGAGGCGCGCGTCTTCCCCAAGATCGTCGGGCCGGTCGGCCGCGGCAATTTGCAATACGGCGCGATGTGGAAGGTGGCGCAGCGCATGACCAAGCGCCCGGTCAAATACGGCACCATTTTGCCGGAGCTGCTCGCGGCCTCCGTCGCCGACGACTATTACAAGGACCCGGTCGAGCGCACGCTGGCGCTCAGTGCCGCGCTGAACGAGGAGCTCAACGAACTCGCCGATGCCGGCTGCCCGGTGATCCAGATGGAGGAGCCGCAGATCCACATGGTGCCGGTGCGCGGCAAGGCCTTCGGCAAGCTCGACGTCGGCGACCTGGTGAAGATCTTCAACGGCACGGTGAAGGGCCTGCGCGCCAAGACCGAGGTCTGGTGCCACACCTGCTGGGGCAATCCAAGCCAGCAGCGCATCTTCAAGGACGTGCAGAGCTACAAGCCGACGCTGGACGCGCTCAACACGATCGACGCCGACGCCATCACTTTCGAGACCTGCTCGTCCGGCCCGGACGATCTCAAGGCGATCGGCGAGCACATCACGGACAAGAAGATCGTCATCGGCGTCATCGACCACCACACGCTCCAGGTCGAGCGTCCCGACGACATTGCCGCGCTGATTCGCGAG